>JAQGKM010000270.1 GCA_028290125.1 Hyphomicrobiales bacterium
CTCGCGTCAAGATCGTCCAGCAACGTCCGTTTCCCGCTTCCCGGACCTCGGAATTTCTAAGGCGCTGATTTTCCGTCGTGGCGCTCGTCGGCGCTGAAGCTCGATTGGCCATTTGATCTTGCGCGCCGTCCTCGAGCGCGCCCAGTGCCGACCGCACCTAAGCCCTTGTTTCGTCGTCAGGACCGCCCGCCAGATCCCGGCTAATCCCGGCTAATCCCGCTTGGCCAACTGATCCTGCGCGTCACAACAGCCCCGCCTTGGCGGCAAACTCCGGATCCTGCGCCGCCACCTGCCGCGCCAGGTCGACCATCACCTTCGCCTGTTTCCACGTGGCGTCGTCCTGCATCTTGCCATCGATCATCACCGCGCCGGTCCCGTTCGGCATCGCCTTGAGGATCTTCAGCGCGAACGCCACCTCGGCGGGATCGGGCGAGAAGACGCGCTTGGCGATGGCGATCTGGCTCGGGTGGAGCGTCCAGGCGCCGGCGCAGCCCATCAGGAAGGCGTTGCGAAACTGCGCCTCGCAGGCGGCGGCATCCGAGAAGTCGCCGAACGGTCCGTAAAACGGCTTGATGCCGGCGGCCGCGCAGGCGTCGACCATCTTGGCGACCGTGTAATGCCAGAGATCCTGCTGGTAGCCCGCACGCGGCGCGTCGCCGGCGGCGTCCGCCAGAACCTTGTATTCCGGGTGGCCGCCGCCGACGCGGGTCGTCTTCATCGCACGCGAGGCGGCGAGATCGGCGGGCCCGAGGCTCATGCCATGCATGCGTGGCGAGGCGGTGGCGATCGCCTCGACGTTCTTCACGCCCTCGGCGGTTTCCAGAATGGCGTGGATGAGGATTGGCTTGCCGACGTTGTGCCGGGCTTCGAGCTGCGCGAGCAACTGGTCGAGATAGTGGATGTCCCACGGACCCTCGACCTTGGGCAGCATGATGACATCGAGCTTGTCGCCCACGGCGCCGACGATCTGCGTGATATCGTCGAGCACCCAGGGCGAGTTCAGCGAATTGATGCGCGTCCACAGGCCCGTCGCGCCGAAGTCGTTGGCCTGCGCCATGGCGATGAAGCCGGCGCGGGCGGCTTCCTTGGCTTCCACCGGCACCGCGTCCTCGAGATTGCCGAGCACGACGTCGACGTCCTTGGCGAGTTCGCCCGCGCGCGCCCGCAGCTTTTCGATGTGGGGCGGCACGAAATGAATCATGCGCTCCAGCCTCACGGGCAGATCGCGGAATGGGGCAGGGGCGCCGGCCGCCAAGGCTTCAAAAAACTTGCGGGGGGTCTTCGTCACCATGGGCGGCTCCTGCCTTGTCGCAGCGCAGCATAGGCGGAAGCCGCAAGGCCCGTCCATTTGGCCTTTGATCTAGCTCGCTTGCGCCCCGCCGCTGGGCGTCCCACCATCGCGCCATGACCGAATGGACCAACTGGCGGCGCACCCGCGAACTGTTGACGCCCACCGAAATGGCGCGCGCTGACGCCGCCGCCATTGCCGCCGGCATGCCGGGCCGCGACCTGATGGAGCGCGCCGGCGCCGCCGTGGCCGACGAAGCGGCGCAGCTTGCCCTGCCGCTCAGCCGCGCAACGCCGCGCGTCGCGGTGCTGTGCGGGCCGGGAAACAATGGCGGCGACGGCTATGTGGCCGCGCGCTTGCTCGCCGCGCGCGGGCTCGCCGTGCGTGTCTTCGGGTTGGGTGATCGGGCCCGGCTGGCCGGCGACGCGGCGTGGGCGGCGTCGGAATGGCGCGGACCCGTCTCGTCCCTGCGCGACTACGCGCCCGAAAGTTTCGACCTCGTCGTCGACGCCTTGTTCGGCGCCGGCCTCTCCCGCGACCTCGACGGCGAGGCGCGCGATATCGTCCTGCGCGTCAACGCGTGGCGCCGTGCTTCGCGAGGCAAGGTGGTGGCGGTCGACGTTCCGTCCGGCCTTGATGGTGCGGCCGGGCAGGCGCGCGGCGTCGCGATCGAGGCTGATTCCAGCGTCACCTTCTTCCGCTTGAAGCCCGGGCACGTGCTGTCGCCTGGCCGCCAATTGTGTGGCGATCTGCGTCTGGCGCAGATCGGCATTGGTCCCGAGGTGCTGGCGCAGGTCGGGCCGGCGACTTTTCTGAACGGCCCAGCGCTTTGGGGCAGCGCGCTGCCGAGGCTTCGGATGGACGGGCACAAGTATTCGCGCGGGCACGCGCTGGTCGTGTCGGGGCCCGCAAGCCATACGGGGGCGGCACGTTTGTCCGCTTGCGCGGCCGCGCGGATCCGCGCCGGGCTCGTCACAGTGGCCGGCAGCGCCGGCGCGCTGGCCGAGCATGCGGCCCATCTCACGGCCATCATGCTGGCGCCCTGCGCGGACGGCGCCGACCTGGCGAGCATCCTCGCGGACGGGCGCAAGAACGCCGTGGTGATCGGCCCGGGACTGGGCCTCGGGGCGACTGCCCTGGCGCTGGTAGCGGCAGCGCTTACGCCGGCTGCAGGGCGTGGGCTGGTGCTCGATGCGGACGCGCTTACGCTTGTCGCGAACGATGTTGATGCTTTGAGAACCCGTATTCAGGCCTTTGGCGGACCTGTAGTTCTTACTCCGCATGAAGGAGAATTTGCTAGGTTCAGCAAATACTTATCCCGCGAAGTTGAATCAGATTCACAGCCGCTTGACTCAAAACTTTCACGTGCGCGGAAGCTCGCGTCGGCGACCGGGGCCATCGTGTTGTTGAAAGGGCCCGACACCGTGGTCGCAGCGCCTGACGGTCGGGCTTCCATCGCCACGGAACTGCCGCGGGATCTTGCCACTGCGGGCTCGGGAGACGTCCTGGCGGGGATGATCGGCGGCTTGCTGGCGCAAGGCATGCCGGCCTTTGAGGCCGCAAGCGCGGCTGTCTGGCTGCATGGTCGGGCGGGAGACATCGCCGGGCGCGGCCTGACGGCCGACGATCTTCCGGGCGCACTCGCGCAAGCGCTGCTCACAGTTGACGGCTGAAAACCTGCCCCGGAAAGAAAGAAGGCCGCCGGTTTGCACCAGCGGCCCAAGTCTAGGGAGGAAACGCCCAAGGAGGGCTGGGTCGGCGACTAGCGCCAGACCGTGAGTGGAATATGCGTTGTGCGACGCACAAGGACCAGCGGCAAGATCGCATGGCCGCTATGCGTTTCAAGCAGAGCGGGGACTTTGCCATAGCGCCGTGTTTCCGCTCGATCCTAGGTGACCTCGAACCAGACAACCGGTCCATCGCCGGAGCCGAACCCGCCTTCGATCAACCACTTGCCGGGGTTGTCGGCGACAAAGGCGAGCCGCACGGTCTTGCCGTCCGGCGCGATCACGCTGTCACGCCAGTACGGCTCCCAACCGTCGTCGAGCAGGTGGACAAGGCGCAACGCATGGCCGTGCACGTGCAGGAGTTGCGGTGCGCGGCTGCGGTTGACCAGTCCCAGCGACACCGCCGTCCCGCGCTTGACCGACAGCACGGGCTTCAGGCCGACCTCGTCAGCCGGTTGCCCGTTGACCGTCCAGCTCTTGCCCGGCTCGCCCGCGATGACGAGATCGAGCCGCGCGGCCTTCTCGAGCGCGATCCGCTCCGGCAGTTTCGGGTTGGCCGGCAGGGGAGCGATGGGCGGCAGGGCCGCGCGTGGCTCGCCGGCGGTGCGGAAGGTAAACAGCGGGCGCGACAGGCCTGGCGCGCCGCTCATGCCTCTCAGCACCACGGCGGCCTGCGCCCCGGCCGTGTCCGGCAGATCGAAGAAGACATCGTAGCGGGCGCCCGGCGCCAGCGGCAGCGTCTGCCGCACGGGCTCGAAGAGATCGCACGGCTGGCCGTCGATGGCCGCGACCTGCGCCTTTGCGCCGTCGAGGCCGACCGCCATGACGCGGCGCGTCGAGGCATTGGCCAGTCGAATGCGGATGCGCCCCCGCGGCGGCGCCTCGATGTCCTGCGGGTCCGGCGAGCCGTTGACGAAGACGAGCGGCTCCGATTCGTCCTCCCGCCAGTCGGCCAGAAGGCAGGGCAGGTCGTGGTCGACGACCGGCGGCGTGCGTTCCTCGACGATCAGCAGGCCCGCCAGTCCACGCGCCATCTGCGCAGTGGCCTGCGCCCGCACGGACGGGTGGAAGAGGAATATGCCTGCGTCAGGCGGCGCAAAGGCGATGTCGAACGATTCGGAGGGCGCCACGGCCTTCTGCGTCAGGGGCGGCGCCCCATCAAAACTGCTGGGCAGGCGCACGCCACGCCAGTGCAGGGCAAGCGGGGTGTCGAGCTGATTGTCGAGGCGGGCCTTGAGCACGTCCCCGAGCTTAACGCGCAGCACCGGGCTGAAGGGCGCATCGCCGAAACTGATGACCTCGGAATTCGGCGCCGGGGCAGGGCGCAGCTGCATCGCGCCCTTGCGGGCCGTCAGGGTGATGAGCTGCTGCGCCTGTGCGCGCCCCACGGGGCATAGCGCCGCCGCGATTGTCGAGGCCATCAATGTCCGGCGTGTGATCGTCATGGTCGTGTGTCCTGCCATCCGCCTCGTTCGCCCGACAAGCCGTCACCGGCGGCGCCCGTTCCAGCGCAGCTTCACCATTTCTGCCTGCGCACATAGGCGCGCAGGTGATCGATGAACAGGCGCGACTTCAACGGAAGATACCGACCGTGCGGATAGAGCACATAGATTGGTCGCCGCGGTGGTTCGTAGTCCTGAAAGATCTGCACGAGCTTGCCCGACGCCAGGTCCTCCTCGATAAAATAGCTCGGCAGCAGCGTGACGCCGAGCCCCGCCAGTGCGCTCGCCCGCAACGCATAGACGCTGTTGGTGAACAGCGGCCCGGCGACCTTGACCGCCACCTGTCCGCCCGGTCCGTCGAAGCGCCACGTCGAGTCGGGCGAGATCGAGCGGTGAAGAAGGCACGGATGTCCCGCCAGCTCCGCCGGATGCTCGGGCCGGGCATGTGTCTCGAGGTAGGCGGGGCTCGCCAGCGCCGGCCAGCGCACCTCGCCGAGCTTGGTCGAGATGATGCTCATGTCCTCGATCGCGTGCATCCAGACCGCGAGGTCGTAGCCCTGCTCGATCAGGTCGAAGGGCGAAAAACTCGTGTCGGTCATGATCAGCGAGATTCGGATGTCGGGGTGCAGCCCTGAGAATTCCGCCGCCATGGGCGCCAGATGGACGTTGGCGAAGGCCATCGAGGCCAGAATCTTGAGCGTGCCGCGCGGCTCGTAGCGCGAGCGGGTGATCGACTGCTCTGCCTCGTCGAAGGCCGCCAGCATTGTCTGGCCGAAGGTCAGGTATTCCTGGCCTGCCTCGGTCAGCGACAATTGCCGCGTCGTGCGGTTGAGCAGACGTGCGCCGAGATGATCCTCGAGCTGGCGCAGGTGGGTGCTGGCAAGCGCGCGCGACATGCCAAGCTCCTGCGCCGCCTTGGACAGGCTGCCGGTCTGGGCGATCCGGACGAAGGTTTCGATGGCTTTCAACCGGTCCATGGAGCCTCCCGCGAGCACCATGATCATGAGCGGAGCTGCGGTCATTGTCAAAAATTTCTGATCAATGATGTCACGAAACGGCGCTATGCGGCGGGATTGTGCACCCTTATGACTTCTCCCCGAGGAAACGCCCAAGGAGAGGACATCAATTGTCCCTGTCGTTTAAGCCGCTCTCCCCCGCTTGCGGGGTAGAAATCTCTGGTCTGGACCTGCGCCAGCCCGTGGATGCGGTTTCGGCGAATGCGATCCGCAAAGCCTTCGACGACAACATCGTCGCGGTCTTTCGTCAGCAGGATTTGTCAGAAGAAGATCAACTCCGGGCTGCCGAGATATTTGGCAAGGTAGCCCTTCGGAAGAAGCCGGTCAGCG
>JAQGKM010000277.1 GCA_028290125.1 Hyphomicrobiales bacterium
TCCAGAGTTCGTTGATCTTGGCGCGATCACGCACGATGCGCGCCTTGCCGTTGATCGAGATGTAGTGCTGGCGGCCGGGATGCGCGTAGGTCAGCAGCACATCGGGGTTCGCCTCGATCTCGTCGACTTTCAGCGACTGTTCGCGGCTCATGAACCACAGCACGCCGTCAAAGTCCTTCTGCACGGAGGCCATCGGCCGCGCGTGCATGTGGCCGTCCGGGCCGGTGGTGGCCAGCATGGCCATTTTGATGTCCTTGACCAGTTCGAAAACCTTGGCCTTGTCGTCCTGGCTGGTCGACATGTCGGGCGTGCTCTGGGCCATGCGGCGGCTCCTGTCAGCGAGGGGGCTTGCGGCGGGGAACGGAGCCCGAGGCGCTTGGTTCCCATCCCGCACGGCGCGCACTTGACCGGGCGGACGCAAAGCCGCATTGAAAGCCCGATCGCCGCCGTCATGGCGGCCCACGAACGACGGACCAACCGCGATGGACAAGTTCACGACCCTGACAGGCGTCGCCGCGCCGCTGCCGATCACCAACATCGACACGGACATGATCATCCCGAAGCAGTACCTGAAGACGATCGCCCGCACCGGTCTCGGCAAGGGCCTGTTTTCCGAGATGCGCTTCAACGAGGACGGTTCGGAAAACCCCGATTTCGTGCTGAACAAGCCCGCTTATCGCAAGTCGCAGATCCTCGTGGCGGAAGACAATTTCGGCTGCGGCTCGTCGCGCGAACATGCCCCGTGGGCGCTGCTCGACTACGGCATCAAATGCGTGATCTCGACGAGCTTCGCGGACATTTTTTACAACAACTGCTTCCAGAACGGCATCCTGCCCGCCAAGGTGTCGGCGGAAGATCTCAAGAAGCTGATGGACGACGCCTCGCGCGGCTCCAACGCCACGCTCAGCATCGACCTCGCGGCGCAGGAAATCCGCGGTCCTGACGGCGGCGTGGTCAAGTTCGAGATCGACGAGTTTCACAAGCATTGCCTGCTGAACGGCCTCGACGCGATCGGCCTGACCATGGTCAAGGAACCGAAGATCAAGGCGTTCGAGGAAAAGCTCGCGGCCCGCGCCTTCTAGACTCCCAAAACCGTGATGCGCCCGCGATTTAAGTTTCGCGGGCGGCTCGGGTAGGCTCTGCCGATGAGCCGAATCACACAACTCACCCTTCCTGTTCTGCTCGCGCTTGCGGCCGCCACGCCGGCTGCGGCGCAGTTTTCGTCCTGCGTCGCCGGGCTGCGGGCGGATGCCGAGGAAAAGGGCGTTCCGGGCCAGGTCTTCGACGCGGTGATGCGCGGCGTCACGCCCGATCCCAAGATCATCGAACTTTCCGAAGCCCAGCCGGAATTCGTCACGCCGATCTGGGATTACCTAGCCTCGCTCGTCGACGCCGAGAAGGTCGCGGACGGCCGCAAGCTGCTCAAGACCTACGAGCGTGTGCTGCACGCGGCGGAAGCGAAATATGGCGTCGACCGCCACGCCATTCTGGCCGTGTGGGGCGTCGAAAGCGATTTCGGCCGGCTCTCCGGCAAATGGTCGCTGCCGCAGTCCCTGTCGACGCTCGCCTGCACGGCGCCGCGCCGGCGCGACTACTTCCGCGGCGAGTTCATGGCTGCCCTGAAGATCGTCGCGCGTGGCGATCTCGCGCCCGAGAAGTTGCGTGGCTCCTGGGCCGGGGCCTTCGGGCATACGCAGTTCATGCCCTCGACCTATCTGCGCCTCGCGGTCGACGGCGATGGGGACGGGCGCCGCGATCTGGTCGAGTCCATTCCCGACGCCTTGTTCTCGACGGCGAACTTCCTGCGCAATTCGGGCTGGCAGAGCGGCGCGCCCTGGGGCTACGAGGTGCGCCTGCCGGCCAACTACAACGGCCCGTCCGGGCGCACGAGCCGCCACCCGCTGGCGCGCTGGTCGAAGCTCGGGATCAAGCGCATCGACGGCGGCGCGCTGCATGGCGCCGGGCCGGCCGGGCTTGTGATTCCGGCAGGCGCGGAAGGCCCGGCCTTCCTGGTGTTCAAGAACTACGATGCGGCCTTTTCGTACAATGGCGCGACGTCCTACGCGCTCGCGATTTCGCTGCTGTCGGACCGTCTCAAGGGACGTGGCGGCGTGCAGACGCCCTGGCCGACCGATGACGGCGGCCTGTCGCGGGCCGAGAAGCGCGAAGTCCAGCGGCTCCTGCTCAAGCGCGGATATGACGTCGGCGAGCCCGACGGGGCGATCGGGGCGAAGACGCGCGCGGCGATCTCCGACATCCAGCGCCGCATCGGCATGACAGAAGACGGTCGGCCCGGGCAGCGTGTGCTCAGCGCGCTGCGCGGCGGTTGAGCCAAGTTTCACCCTGATGTGACTCGCGCTGGCTGCGGCTTGTCCTGTACGTTGAGCGCATCATCCAGAAAAGGCGGGACAGCGATGCCGACAGGCGCGACAGCATGGAAGGGTCTTGCGGCTCTGGCCGCGATGATCCTGGCCACGCCCGCCACGGCGGTCGAGCGGCCCGCCGTCGTCGAATTGTTCACCAGCCAGGGCTGCTCGTCCTGTCCGCCCGCCGACGCCCTGATCCGCGACATCGCGCGCGACCGGCGTGACGTGCTCGCGCTCTCCTTCCCGGTCGACATCTGGGACTACATCGGCTGGAAAGACACGCTGGCGCGGCCGGAGTTCACCGCGCGGCAGAAGCATTATGCGCAGAGCCGCGGCGATCATCAGGTCTATACGCCGCAGATCGTCGTCGACGGCGCGGTGCATGGCGTCGGCTCCGACAAGCAGCAGCTCGCCGGCCTCGTCGAGAGCACGGCGGGCGCGCGCCACAAGCTCGGCGCGACGATGAAGATCAGCGAGATGGACGGCATGGTGGTGGTCGATCTCGGCGCCTCGGGCAGCGACATCGGTCACGGCGCCGGCGTCTGGCTGCTGCGGGTCGCGCGCAGCAAGTCGGTCTCGATCGGTCGCGGCGAGAACAGCGGCCGCCAGCTCACTTACGCCAATGTCGTGCGCTCGATGGTGCGCATGGGCCAATGGATGGGCGGCCCCTCGCGGTTCGAAATCCCGCTGCCGGAAGCGCGCGCCGACGATGCCGACGGCTATGTCGTGATCGTGCAGAAATCCTGGGGCGACGTGCTCGGCCCCATCCTCGCCGCGGGAAAAAGCGACGGCCTCTGATCAGACGAGATAGATGCGGTCGGGCAGGTGGTTCGTCGCCTCGTCGGGCGGATAGTGCTGCGCCAGCACGTCGGCGCACAGCTCGATGGCGTTCACGAAGCCCTGCGCGACACGGTCTTCCGCAATTTCGCTGACGAGCGCATCGACGCCCTTGCGCCAGGCGGTCTGGTCGACCTTCGCGTCGATGCCCTCATCCGCAACGATGCGCGCGTAATGCTCGGCGAGCGAGACATAGATCAGGATGCCGTTGCGCTCAGTCGTGCGGCTCAGGCCGCGCGTGTGGAACTGCTCGATCGCCGCCCGATGCGCACGCGCCCGCTGCACGGCGCGCGGCACCAGCAGCATGCGGATGTGGTCGATCGAAAACACCAGCAGCAGCACCGCAAAGATTGCGCATTGGACGAGGAAGATGCGCTGCGCCGACAGGTTCGTCAGCGCCATCATGGGCCACGGCGCGGCGAGCGCGAAGAGCGCGCTCCAGAGCGCCGGCACGTGCCCGTATTCGCCGGAGCTGCGCGCCAGCACGCAGACGATCTCGCCGCTGGTGCGCGCTTCGGCAGCGCGGATCGCCGCCGCGATGCGGGCGTGGTCTTCGGGCGTGAACTGCATCACCATCCTCCCGAGGCGCCGCCGCCGCCGGACGACCCGCCGCCGCCCGAAAACCCGCCGCCACCCGACCAACCGCCGCCACCGCCGCCCCATCCGGAGCCCGAACCCCAGGAGCCCGGGCCCGGCAGGAAGATCGGCCCGGCGCCGCGCCCGCCGCGCAACCGGCTGTTCTGTCCACGCGCGTTGCGGATCATCGTCCAGATCACGAAGGCGAACAGCAACAGCACCAGAAACGGCATGATCTGGTCCAGCAGGGCAGGCTCCTCGGGCCGAAGGCTCGGGCGTTTCTGCCATTCCGCTGCGTCGGTGGTCAGCACCGTGATGATGTCGTCGACCCCGCGCGTGATCCCGCCCGGAAAGTCGTTCGCCTTGAAGCGCGGCGCCATGGCGTTGGCGATGATGATCTTCGACAGCGCATCGGTCAGCGTGCCTTCGAGCCCGTAGCCGACCTCGATGCGCACGCGCTTCTCGTTCGGGGCGACCAGCAGCAGCACGCCGTTGTTCGCCTTCGCCTCGCCAAGTTTCCACGCGCGGAACAGGCCATTGGCGAAAGGCTCGATTTCATAGCCCTGCAGCGAGGGCAGGGTGGCGACGACGAGCTGGATGCCGGACTTGTCCTCGAGCTCCTTCAGCTTCGTCTCGAGCCCGCTGCGCGCATCGCCCGGCAGGATGCCGGCGCCGTCGACTACGCGGCCCGTCAGCGCCGGAAACGTCGGCGCCGCGACGGCCAGCGCGCCCGCCCAAAGCAGGGCGAGCGCGACGACGAGACCAAGCAGCGGAACGTGGCGCGAAAGGCGCATGGACGAGGTCAGAACTTCACGGCGGGCGGCGTCTGCGAGCCTTCCGTCGCCGTGAAGGTCGCCATCGGCTGGCTGGAGCGGAAGGCGGTCATCGCCCACAGCATGGTCGGGAAGGTGCGCAGCGAGGTGTTGTACTCGCGCACGGCTTCGATGTAGTCGCGGCGCGACACGGCGATGCGGTTTTCGGTGCCCTCCAGCTGCGATTGCAGCGCGAGGAAGTTCTGGTTCGACTTCAGGTCCGGGTAGTTTTCGCTGACCGCCAGCAGGCGCCCGAGCGCACCCGACAGCTGGTTCTGCGCATCCTGGAACTGCTTCAGCTTTTCCGGATCGGTGAGCTGCGAGGCGTCGATGCGGACCTGCGTAGCCTTGGCGCGCGCTTCGACCACGGCCGTCAGCACGTCCTTCTCCTGCTTGGCATAGCCCTGCACTGTGGAGACGAGATTGGGGATCAGGTCGGCGCGGCGCTGGTACTGGTTCTGCACCTCGGACCATTGCGCCTTGGCGCGCTCCTCGAGCGTCGGAATGGTGTTGTAGCCGCAACCGGCGGTGACGAGTCCGATGAGGACCACGGCGGCCAGCGCCCGCACGCGGGCCGGCAGGGTGGCGACGGCGTTGAGGGACATGCGCGTTCTCCTTGCGTGGTGATCTAGTCGGCCTCGACGACCCCGTTGGCCTCGAGCGCACGGCGGAGCCGCGTGAACGCCAACCGGATGCGAGACTTGACGGTTCCGAGCGGCAGGCCGGTCTTTTCGGCGATTTCCGAATGCGACAGGCTTTCGAAGAAAGCCATTCGCACGAGCGCGAGCTGTTCGGCGGGCAGGCTCGCCATGGCGGTGCGCAGGACGTCGTCGCGCACCTGCGCGTCGAGCATCTGGTCGGCGTTGACGCCGCTCTCGTCAGGTATGTCGAGCGCGAAACTGTCGGGATCGACGAAGTCGACGCGGTCGCGTCGCAGGAGGTCGATCCGGCGGTTGCGGGCGATGCGATACAGCCAGGTGGCGAGCGAGGACTTTTCGGGCTCGAACAGATGCGCCTTGCGCCACAGCGACACCATCGTGTCCTGCGTGACTTCCTCCGCCATCGCGCGGTCGCAGCCGAGGCGGATCAGGTAGGCGTTGATGCGCGGGCCAAAGTGATCGAACAGGCGTTCGAAGGCGTCCCGGTCGCGCGACGAGGCCACGGCTGCGACGAGCGCGGCATGTTCGGAGGCGAGGGGCGTCATTCGGTGTTCGATCTCTTCCAGCAATCCGGCGCTCGCGCCAGTCTTCCCATGCCGCTTTCCATGCCGCTGCCCCCCGCCTCGCCACGCTTCAGGATCGCACAGCTTCGGCTGCGCAGCTTGGGCTGGGGACGGGACCCGACAGCACAAGGATTGTTGCACAGTCCTCTGGAATTTGCGAACCCGGCGGTGGATGTTTGAAGGTGCTGCCTGGCTCCTCTCGCATCGACCGCTCGTCGGAGTATCATCTACCCATGATTCGGAACGCTCTCTCCTCATCGCTGCGGGTTTTCGCCCGCGCCCTCGTCGCCGCCGCTCTCGCGAGCAGCGTCTCGTCCCTCGCATTCGCGCAGCAGAGCCGCCCCGCGCAGAAGCCTGCGGCCGGCGCGCCTGCGCAACGGCAGCAGCCCGCCGCAGCCGCGTCCGCGCAGCCCGGCAAGCCGGCGCTCGTCGCCACCATCGGCGACTGGGGCGTCTACGTGACGTCCGGCGCCGGCAAGCAATGCTATGCGCTCGCGCAGCCCAAGGATCGCCTGCCGAAGGATCTCAAGCGCGATCCCGCCTATCTGTTCATCTCCTCGCGTCCCTCCGAGAAGGTGCGCAACGAAGTGTCCATCATCATGGGCTTCGACGTGAAGGGCGCCGACAAGGGCGGGCCCGAGGCCGCCATCGGCGCCGAAAAGTTCGCGCTCGCCTCGCAGGGCGCGCATCTTTGGGTGAAGGAAGCGGCGCGCGCCGGCGCCATCATCGACACGCTGCGCAAGGGCGGACGGCTGACCGTCAAGGCGGCGTCGCAGCGCGGCAATGTGACGACCGATTCCTACTCGCTGACGGGCATCGGCGGCGCGCTCGATCGCGTGCAGAAGGAATGTCCTTGATCTGGCGCAACAGCGCGCGCTTCGCGCCCTGCTCCAAACGTCTCCCGACCAAAGTGTGAGCGTGCAAAGGCTTGTTCGCAGCCTTTGCATCGGCATAATGCGGCGCACAAATCTTGTGCAAAGTTCGCGCGCCTGAATGGCCGCGACGCCGCGCCGCCCGGGAGAGAAACATGTCCGAGAAACTTTACGCCGTCAGCGATGAATGGGCCCGGCGCGCCTTCGTGGACGATGCGAAATACAAGGCCATGTACGCGCAGTCCGTCGACAGCCCTGAAGCATTCTGGGGCGAGCAGGGCAAGCGCATCGACTGGTTCAAGCCCTACACCAAGGTGAAGAACACCAGCTTCGATCCGCACAACGTTTCGATCAAATGGTTCGAGGACGGCCTCACCAGCGTCGCCTACAATTGCGTCGACCGTCATCTCGAAAAGCGCGGCGACCAGACGGCGATCATCTGGGAAGGCGACGACCCGAATGAATCGAAGCACATCACCTATCGCGAATTGCACACGCAGGTCGGCAAGTTCGCGAATGTGCTGAAGGCGCATGGCGTCCGCAAGGGCGACACCGTCACGATCTACCTGCCGATGATTCCCGAAGCCGCCTACGCGATGCTCGCCTGCGCGCGCGTGGGCGCGGTGCATTCGATCGTCTTCGGCGGCTTCTCGCCGGACTCGCTGGCGAGCCGCATCGAAGGCTGTCGCTCGAAGGTCGTGATCACCGCGGACGAGGGTCTGCGCGGCGGCCGCAAGGTCGCGCTGAAAATCAACGCGGATGAGGCGTGCAAGAAGACCGGCGACATCGTGACGTCGATGATCGTCGTCAAGCGCACAGGCGGCAAGGTCGACATGCAGGCCGGCCGCGACGTCTGGTACGAGGATGAAGCCGCGAAAGTTTCGGCCGAGTGCGCGCCCGAACAGATGAACGCGGAAGATCCGCTGTTCCTGCTCTACACGTCCGGCTCGACCGGCGCGCCCAAGGGCGTCGTGCACACCACCGGCGGCTATCTCGTCTATGCGGCGATGACGCATCAATACGTGTTCGATTACCACGACGGCGACATCTACTGGTGCACGGCGGATGTCGGCTGGGTCACGGGCCACAGCTACATCGTCTACGGCCCGCTCGCCAATGGCGCGACGACGCTGATGTTCGAGGGCGTGCCGAACTATCCGTCGATGTCGCGTTTCTGGGACGTGATCGACAAGCACAAGGTCAACATCTTCTACACGGCCCCGACGGCGATCCGCTCGCTGATGGGCGCCGGTGAAGACGCCGTGACGAAGACGTCGCGCGCCTCGCTGCGCCTGCTCGGTTCGGTCGGCGAGCCGATCAATCCGGAAGCCTGGGAATGGTATTATCGCGTGGTCGGCGACAGCCGCTGCCCGATCGTCGACACCTGGTGGCAGACCGAGACCGGCGGCATTCTCATCACGCCGCTGCCCGGCGCGACGGCGCTGAAGCCCGGCTCCGCGACGCGTCCGTTCTTTGGCGTGAGGCCCGAAATCGTCGACGCCAACGGCGAGATCCTGAACGGCGCCTGCGAGGGCAATCTCGTGATCGCCGACAGCTGGCCGGGCCAGATGCGCACGGTCTATGGCGACCACGAGCGCTTCGTGCAAACCTACTTCTCGACCTATCCCGGAAAATACTTCACGGGCGACGGCTGCCGCCGCGACGAGGATGGCTATTACTGGATCACGGGCCGTGTCGACGACGTGATCAACGTGTCGGGCCATCGCATGGGCACGGCGGAAGTCGAAAGCGCGCTGGTGGCGCATCCGAAAGTTTCTGAAGCGGCGGTCGTCGGCTATCCGCACGACATCAAGGGGCAGGGCATCTACGCCTATGTCACGCTGATGACCGGCGAGGAGCCATCCGACGCGCTGCGCAAGGAGCTCGTCAACTGGGTCCGCAAGGAGATCGGCCCGATCGCCTCGCCCGATGTCATCCAGTGGGCGCCGGGCCTGCCCAAGACCCGCTCGGGCAAGATCATGCGCCGCATCCTGCGCAAGATCGCCGAAAACGAATTCGGCGCGCTGGGCGATACCTCGACGCTCGCCGACCCGAGCGTGGTGGACGATCTGATTTCAAACCGCGGCAAGTAATGGCGGCAGTCTGAAAAAAAGAAACCCTCGCCGCAAGGCGAGGGTTTTTTTGTTGCGTGATCCCCTCTCCTGCCAGAGCGGAGACCTTTGCATAAAGGTCGTCGTCATTGCGAGGAGCGCAAGCGACGAAGCAATCCAGAATCCCGACATCTCGAAGAATAGGCCTGTGTCACAGGCACTTATGGTTATCGCGCCCATGCGTGCCTGGATTGCTTCGCTCCGCTCGCAATGACGGCGGGAGGTTATGCAAAGGTCTCCAGAGCGGGAGAGGGCGCACCCGGTCTAGTGCCGGAAGTGCCGATGCCCGGTGAGCACCATGGCGAGACCCGCCGCATCCGCCGCCTTGATGACTTCGTCGTCGCGCATCGAGCCGCCCGGCTGGATCACCGCCGTCGCGCCGGCCTCCGCCGCCGCCAGCAGGCCGTCGGCGAAGGGGAAGAAGGCGTCGGACGCCACGACCGAGCCGATGGCGAGCGATTCCGGCAAGCCCGCAGCCCGGGCGGCTTCGGCCGCCTTCCATGCTGCGATCCGCGAGGAGTCGACGCGGCTCATCTGGCCGGCGCCCACGCCGACCGTCGCGCCATTCTTCGCATAGACGATGGCGTTCGACTTGACGTGTTTGGCGACGCGGAAGGCGAAGCGCATGTCCGACAATTCCTGGCTCGTCGGCTGACGCTTCGTCACGACGCGCAGGTCCATGTCGTCCACCACCGCATTGTCGCGACCCTGCACCAGCAGACCGCCCGCGACGGTCTTGAAGGTGAGGCCCTTGGCGCGCGGGTTCGGCAAGCCGCCGGTCAGCAGCAGGCGCAGGTTCTTCTTGGCGGCGATCAGCGCGATCGCCTCCTCGTCGGCGTCGGGCGCGATGATCACCTCGGTGAAGATCTTCACGATCTCGGCGGCAGCGGCCGCATCGAGCTTGCGGTTGAGCGCGACGATGCCGCCGAAGGCCGACACCGGATCGCAGGCGAGTGCGCGCTCATAGGCCTCTGCGAGAGAGGCGCCTTCCGCGACCCCGCAGGGATTGGCGTGTTTGATGATCGCCACCGCCGCGGTACGCGCGGGATCGAATTCGCTCACGCATTCGAAGGCTGCGTCGGTGTCGTTGACGTTGTTGTAGGAGAGCTGCTTGCCCTGCACCTGCCGCGCGGTCGCAACGCCGGCGCGCTTCTCGGGCGTGAGGTAGAATCCCGCCGCCTGGTGCGGATTTTCGCCGTAACGCATCTTCTCGGCGAGACGTCCGCCGATGGCGCGGTAATCGGGCGCATCCTCGCCGAGTTCGGCGGCGAACCAATTGGAGATCGCAGCATCATAGGCGGCGGTGCGCGCATAGGCTTTTTGCGCGAGCGCGCGGCGCAGGCCGATTGTCGTCTGGCCGCCGTTTTCCTGCAACGCATGCAGCACGCGCTGATAGTCTTCCACGTCGACCACGACGGCGACGTCGCCATGGTTCTTGGCCGCCGCACGGATCATCGCCGGGCCGCCGATGTCGATGTTCTCGATGCAATCGTCGTAGGCCGCGCCTTTCGCGACCGTGGCCTCGAACGGATAGAGGTTGACGACCAGCAGGTCGATGGCGGGAATCGCATGGGCGAGCATGGCCGCCTCGTGCTCGGGGTTCTCGCGGATGGCGAGCAGTCCGCCATGCACCGCTGGATGCAGCGTCTTGACCCGGCCGTCCATCATTTCCGGATAGCCCGTGAGATCCGCCACGTCCTTCACCGGCAGCCCGGCGTCGGCCAGCGCCTTGCGGGTTCCGCCCGTCGAGACGAGCTCGATGCCGAGCGCGTGCAGCGCACGGGCGAAGTCGACGAGGCCGGCCTTGTCGGATACGGAAAGCAAGGCGCGCGCAACGCGGCGCGGATGGGTGGTCATGGGTGGGGTCTCGCAAGGAAAAAGGGTCGCCCGGCGCTTAGCACGGACCGCGGCAGCGGGCAAAGGCGCGGCAACGGCAAGGTGGCGGCTCGGCTCCACGCCATGCCGGGATCTGGAGCCGGGCGGCGAAGGCCAGGACCCGCCGGGTCGCGCCGGCGGGTTTTTTGCCAGGCTGCGCCGTCAGCCTTTCGGCATGGCGTCCAGCGCCTGTCCGAGGCCCCGGAACGAGAACGGGAACATGACATCCTGATTGCCGGCGTTGCGGAACGAGAGCTGCCCGCCCTTCGCGGCGGCGCGCCAGAGCGTCAGTGTCTCGGTCTTGACCTCGAGATCCGCGACGCAGCCGAAGTTGGCGCACCGTCGCCACGCCAGAACCGCCGCCTGTGCGGGTTGCTCCTCGACCTGCATCTGCGGGCCTTTTTCGAAGGTCGCGTTGACCGGCAGGATCACGGTGAGCCGCAGCGGGGCCTTCGGCGAGATGCGGCCGATCGCGATCTGGGCGACAGGTGTCGTCCCGCCCGGCGCCTGCATCTGCAGGGTCTGGGTGACTTCGCAGACGCTCGCGCCCGCGGCGTCCCGCACGCAGCGCATCGTCCAGTCGGAATAGGTCGCCGTCGTGACGCTGGGTTCCTTGGCCGGTCCGGCCTGGGCCATGGCGCAGGAAGCGGACAGCATCAGTCCAAAGCACGCGCCGATGAGCGGAAGGGAAAACGTCGACATGAAACCTCGCGAAATGACCAATCAGGCAATGCGCGACTATCGCAGGTCATGCCACGGAAACCAACAGCTTCAGCCGAGCCGTTCCAGCGTCCACACCAGGGCGGGATAATCGCGCACGCGGGCGTTGACCACCATCTGCGTGGTGTTGCGCGGTCCTTCGCGGCCGCCCAGGAAGATGCTTTCTTCCAGCAGCACGGCGACGCCGCCGGCGCGGAAGAGCCATTCCTGACC
>JAQGKM010000356.1 GCA_028290125.1 Hyphomicrobiales bacterium
CTGCCGCCTCACGAAACGGCGGCTACTCGTGCCTGGATTGCTTCGCTGCGCTCGCAATGACGGCGGGTATGCGAAGCGAAGCAATCCAGAGGCCGCGCGTGGCCGGGATGGATTGCCGCGTCGCTTCGCTCCTCGCAATGACGAGCTGGCCTTTCTACTTCAGCGCGGCCCGCGCGCGCTCGACGTCTTCCTTCGGCGTCGCGTAGATCTCGTCCACGAGCTTCTGCACGCCGGCGCCGTCCACGGGGTTGATGATCAGCTTCGCCTTCGCGGCCTCGGCCAGGAAATCCGGATCCTTCATCGTCTCGTCGAACGCCTTGCGGAAGGCGGCGACGCGCTCGGCAGGAACGCCCGGCGGCAGCACGTAGGGGCGACCGAATTCGAGCTGGTTGAAGATGACCGCCAGCGTGCGCTTGTCGGCGTCGTTCTTCACGAAGTCCCAGATTTTCGGAACGTTCATTTTGTTCAGCTCGTCGTCGCCCGAGAAGCCGCCCATCTGCGCGATGATGCGCACCTTGTTGTTGGCCATCCATTCCGCGCCCTGCGCGAGGAAGCTCGTCCACTGGATGCCGCACAGGCCGTTGACCTCGCCGCGCTCCATCGCAAGCCCCGCTTCGCGTGAGCCCGGATAGCCGTTGACGAGCTTGAACTTGGTGCCGAGCACGTTGTTCAGCACCATCGGATATTGCCGGATCGACGAGGTGACGCCGGCGCCGCCGACGAGCACTTCTTTGCTGAGGATTTCCTCAAAACTCTTCACCGGCGCGTCCTGCCAGACGAGGCAGATGCTCGTCTCCTTGTTGGCCGAGCCGATGTAGATGAACTTGCGCGGATCGTATTGCGTCACGCTCGCGTCGCCGGTCAGCGGCTCCGTGACCGCGCCCATGAAGATCGCGCCGAACGTCGAGCCGTCCTTGGGCATCTTGTTGTAGAGCAGGTTGGCGGCGGTGATCGAGCCGGCGCCGTCGAGGTTGCGCGAGATGATGTTGGGCTTGCCCGGCAGATGCTTGCCGATGTGACGGCCGAGCACCGCGCCATAGATGCCGTAGCCGCCGCCAGGCGCCGAGCCGATCAGGAAGTCGACATTCTTGCCGGCGAAAAACTTTTCCGTATCGGCGGTCTGCGCCTGCGCGCCGCCGAGCAAAGCTGCGAGCGAACAGGCGCCGAGCATGGCGGTGAGTGTTGTCCTGGTCATGCGTTCCTCCTTGGTGAGCCTTGCGGCTTTCATTTTGTCCAGTGCGCGACGATCTCGTCCGTCGAGACCACCGGCGTGATCCAGCTGCGCAGAAAGGCGATGCTGCGCGCCTGCGCGGCGTCCGTGTAGCAACCCGTCGCATCTTCCGCGATGACGCTGAAGATGCCGCGCGCGGCGGCGTGGCGCGCGTTGAACTCGATCCCGATATCGGTCGCCACGCCCGCCAGCACGATGGTCTTTACGCCGAGCGTGCGCAGCCGGTTTTCAAGCGGCGTGTCGATGAACAGCGACGGCTGGCTCTTTTCCAGCACGATGTGATGCGCCGCCGGCGCGAGACCATCGACGAACTCCGTTTCCTCCATGCCCTCCTGCATGGCGGGCGCGAGATCGGCGGGGTCGGCGACCTTCTGCTTCTTCATCAGGAACAGCTTGAACGGTCCCGAGATGAGATCGAGCGGCGGCAGCACGTGACGACTCCAGATGACCGGCACGCCCGCAGCGTCGGCCGCCGCGACGAGCTTCTGCGCGGCGGCGATGACGTCGGCCGCATGAAGAGCCTTGCCTGCAAGGCCCTTCTGGAAATCCCACATCACCAGCGCGACCTGATCGCGCGCCAGAAAGTCGGCAAGCGTGAGCGGAATGATTTCGCGCGCCATGTCAGCGCGTCCCGAGCGCGGCAAGCGCGCGGTCGTACCAGCTCTCGTCGATGAAGCCCGCCATCTTGGAAAGGCGCGGGTCTTCGCCCTCTGTCGCGGCGCGCGTTTCGAGCACGGCAGCCAAGCCGTCCATGTCGAGTTTGGCGTCCGTCATGAAGCCGAAACCCGGCTCAAGCATTTCCTGCAAGGTGGCGGCGGCGATATCGGGCGCGAGCCGCAGGCGCTCCACGAGCATGGCCTCCTGCGCGGCGGCGTTGGCGGGCTCGCGCATCCAGCGCAAGGCTTCCACGTACCCGGCTATGTAGGCTTCCAGCGCGGCGCTGTTTTCCTGCGCCCAGTGGCGATGGGCGAAGGCGCCGCCCGCCTGATAGGGGCCGAGATGATCGACCAGCCGCCCGAGGCTCTTCATGCCGGCGGCTTTCGCCTGCGCGGTGAAGGGCGGGTTGAGAACCGCGCCCGCATTCTCCTTGTCGCGCAGCATGGCGGCGAGGCGGTGCGAGCCGTTGCCGACCGGGCGCATGTCGTAATCGACGCCATATTCGAGGCCGGCCGCTTTCAGCATCTTGCGCGCCAGCAGCGCATAGGCCGTGTCGGGTGAATCGACCACGAGGCGGCGCCCGCGCAGATCTTCCAGCGTCGCGATCTCAGGCTGGACGATGAAATCGTTCATGCCGCCTTCGCCGCCCATGACGATGACGATGTCATGCCCGGCGACGATCAGCGCGAGGCCGTTGTCGATGGCCGATTGCACGATCTGGATGCGGCCCGACGCGAGCCCTTCGCGTTGCGCCTTCGAATCTTCCGTCTCGTCGAGTTCGACCTCGATGCCGCGCTTGGAAAACAGGCCGCGCTCCTGTGCGATGTAGATCGGCAAGGCCTTGGCGTTGGGGAAAGCGGAGACAGAAATGCGCTTCACGATTTCGCTTCCTTGGCTGATGTGAGAAAGGCCTTGCGCCAGGCGCCGTATTCCTTCTTTCGCGACAGGCGGTCCATCATCGGCGCCTCGTCGTCCGGCTGCTTGCCAAGCACGCCAGCGCGCGTGTCGCGCAGCGTCTCGTAGGTGGCGCGCACGGCGGCGGAGTGCGGACGGTGGCCGGTGATGACGGCGCGCACGCC
>JAQGKM010000368.1 GCA_028290125.1 Hyphomicrobiales bacterium
ATCGACAGATGCGGAAACAAGGCGCCGTCCTGCGAGACGATGCCGATGTCTCGCTTGTGGGCCGGCACGAAATGGCCCGCTTTCGCCAGGCAAATATCGCCGAGCTGGATGGCGCCCGAGTCCGGCGCCTCGAAGCCCGCAATCAGGCGCAACAGCGTCGTCTTGCCCGAGCCCGACGGGCCGACGACCGCCAGGCGGCTGCCGGCCGACGCCAGCAGCGTGACGTTGTCGAGCGCGTGCACGCGTCCGTAGCGCCGGGATAGCGCATTCAGTTGAAGATCGCCGTTCAATGCCCGGGACTCCGCCGGGCCTGGGCATAAAGCAGAACGGTGAGAGGGAGCGACAGGATGATCATCAGAACGGCATAAGGCGCGGCGGCGGCATAGTCGAGTTCCGAGGCATGCGCCCAGAAGGCCGTCGCCAGCGTCTGGGCGCCGTTGGGCGCCAGCATCTGCGTCGCCGTCAGCTCATTGACGATGCCGAGCGCGACGAGCGCCATGCCGGCCGCCGCGCCCGGGGCCGCCAGCCGGACGGTGACCGTCCACAGGGCATTCGTCGGCGAGCGCCCGAGGCTCGCGGCAGCCTGCTCGAGTTCGACCGGCGCCTGCGCCAGCGAGGCGCGCAGGCTCACGATGGCGCGTGGCAGGAACAGCAGGACATAGGCGAGCAGCACGGTCGCGACCGTCTGGTACAGCGGCATGGCGATCCGCACCGTGATGGTCACGAGCGCCAGGGCGACGACGACGCCGGGCAGAGACCCGACCACATAATTTAATCCCTCGACCAGCCGCTGGATGCGCCCTGGCGCGCGGATCGACAGCCAGGCGATCGGAATGGCCGCCAGCGTCGCCAGCGCGCCACCGAGGCTGGCGAACAACAGCGTCTCGAACAGGGCCGGCGTCATTTCGGTCGCGCTCCACACGGATGCGCCGCCATGCACGAGCCAGCCCGACAAGGTGACGACCGGCACGCCAACCGCCAGCGCGACCCAGCCCGCAAGCGCGGCGAGCGTCGGCGCCGTCCACCGACGGAGCGGCGCAGCCGGAAGGGCGCGTGCGGCGCCCGAGCCGACGCGCGCATAGCGCTCCTGCCCGCGCACCAGAATCTCGAGGCCCAAAAACGAGAAACAACAGAGCGCCAGCACGCCGGCCAGCATGTTCGCCGCCGGCCCGTTATAGGCCGACTGGAATTGCGCCACGATGGCGGTCGTGAACGTGTCGAAGCGGACCATGACGTAGAGGCCGAACTCGGCCAGCAGATGCAGCGCGACAAGAAGCCCGCCGCCGCAGATGGCGAGTCGCAGCTGCGGCACAACGACCTTCAGGAAAACACGCGCCGGCGCATGGCCGAGCGACGCGGCCGCCTCCTCGAGCGCCGGATCGAGCCGCCGCAGCGTCGCGGCGATCGGCAGGTAGAGAAACGGCACATAGGCGAGCGTCGAGACGAGCACCGCCGCGAACAGCCCGTTGAGCGACGGAATGAAACTCACCCAGGCATAGCTGTGGACGAAGGCCGGAATGGCGAGCGGCGCCACGATGAGCCACGACCAAAGGCGCGCAGCCGGCAGATCGCTGCGCTCGGTCAGCCACGCGAGCGCCACGGCGAAGAAGATGCAGAGCGGAAGCGTGAAGGCGACGAGGAGGAGCGTGTTGACGAGCAATTCGCCGACGCGCGGACGGAAGACCAGCGCCGACACCGTCGGCCAGCCGGTCTGGATCGCCACCCACAGGATGAACCCGATCGGAAGACAGGCGCCGAATGTGACGAGCAGCGCCGCGCCGGACATGCCCGGCCCGACGCTGCCCAATCGGCGCGTGGGAAAGAAAGCAGATCGGGGCGGGCCTGCGCCCTGCCCCGACTCCTCAAACGATGCTGTCACAGCAATCCTGCGCCGATCATCAATTCCGTCACCTTCTTGCTGTTGAGCTTTGCGGGCTCAACGGTCGGCGCCTGGAGATCGACAAGCGCCGGCAGCTTCGGATTGGAAGCTTCATCCTTGCCTACAGCATATTCGAAGGAATTGCCCGTGCGAAGGATCGTCTGTCCACCCTTGCCGACGATCCATTTGACGAAGGCCTGCGCCTGATCCTTCTTCTTGGACGAGGCGATCACGCCGCCGCCAGAGACGCTGACGAAGGCGCCCGGATCGCGGTTCTTGAAGTAATGCATGCCGACGTTCTGCGAATTTTCGCCGGTCTTCGCCTGGTCGCCGAAATAGTAATAATGGTAAATGACCGCGCCATCGACCTGTCCGGTGTTGACGCCCTTCATGGCGGCATTGTTGCCCTGGAACGGCTTGACGTTCTCCTTCATGGCCTTGAGCCATTTGGACGTGACGTCCTCGCCCTTCAGTTCGAGCAGCGCGCTGACGATGGCCTGGAAGTCTGCGCCGGTCGGCGAAGCGGCCCAGCGGCCCTTCCACTTCGGATCGGCAAGATCGAGAAGCGACTTCGGCAGGTCTTCGGTTTTCAGCGAGGCCTTGTTGTAGGCGAACACGGTGCTGCGCGCGGCGATGCCGATCCAGCGGCCCGACGACGGTCGATAGGACTCGGGCACCAGCGCAAGCGTCTGCTGGTCGAGCGGGGCGAGCTGGCCCGCCGAGTCGACGAGCGCGATGGCCGGTGAATTTTCAGTAAGGAACACGTCGGCCGGCGAATTGGCGCCTTCCTGCACGATCTGGTTTCCGAGCTCGGTGTCGCCACCGTTGCGGAGCGTGACCTTGACCCCGGTTTCCTTGGTGAACTGCGCCGCCCATTCCTGCGTAAGGCTGACGTGTTGCGCGTTGTAGACAAGGATCCCTGTGGAATCCTGTGCGGTCGCAAGCGTCGTCGCGGCCAAGAGGCCAGCGGCCGCTCCAATCCAGCGCAGGAACAATTTCATGACATCCTCCGGTTTTACACGTTCGTTCAAGACAAGCGACCGGATTTCTGGACGACGACAAGTGGAGCGTCAAACGCTATGTTTTTGAATGCTTCTAATTCTAAATTGCGTAGCAGAGAGGGCGGGCCACAATACACCGGAACGTGATCCGCCACGTCACGCATCGGGCTTGGAGATGTAACCAAGACTTTGTGTCGGACGATCGAGCACGCGCCGCCCCATCAGGCTTGCGACCAGATCGACAAGAAGGATCGCCGTGCGGCCGCGATCGTCGAGAAAGGGATTGAGCTCGACGACATCGAGACTGCTGACAAGCCCGCTGTCGTGCAGCATCTCCATGATGAGATGCGCCTCGCGAAAGGTCGCGCCGCCCGGAATCGTGGTGCCGACGCCCGGCGCGATGGCCGGATCGAGAAAGTCGACATCGAGACTGACATGCAGCACGCCGTCCGCCGCCGAGACGCGTTTCAGGAACGCGTCGAGCAGCGGGACAACGCCCTGTTCGTCGATCGCCCGCATGTCGTGAACCGTGAGGCCCGTCGCCCGCACGACCTCCCGCTCCGCCGCATCGACGCTGCGGATACCCATCATGCAGACGTTGAGCGGATCGATCGGCGCGGCGACCGGCGGGAAGACATTTTCAAAAGAGCTCAGACCCATGGCGTAGGCCATCGGCACACCGTGCAGATTGCCGCTCGTCGTCGTGGTGAGCGTATGCACGTCGGGATGCGCGTCGAGCCACAGCACGAAGAATGCGCGGCCCTGCTCGGCGGCGCGGCGCGCAAGCCCGGTCATCGAACCGGCGGAGAGACTGTGGTCTCCGCCGATGCAGATGGGCACGCCATCGGCGCTCGCTTCATAGGCGGCCTGCGCGATCGCCTCCGTCCAGGCGACCGTTTCGGCGAGCCCCTTCAGGATCGCATTCGGGTGGTGCACGGACCGCTGAGGCGCGGGCTGGATGTTGCCGCGATCCTGCGTGTCGTAGCCGAGGCTCCGCAACTCGTTCACAAGCCCTGCGGTGCGCAAGGCGCTCGGGCCCATCTCGCATCCCGGACGCCCGGCGCCATCCTGCACCGGTGCGCCGAGGATCAGACATCGCTGTGCCGGCATGACGAGATCTTTCTGCTTGATGAGCTTCGCAGGCCCAACCGCCGGGCGGGCGACGAGGTTTCAGCCGGCGTTCAGCCGATGCTGGAGAAAGAAGCGGACCATTTCGCGGCTGGCGTCCGGGCCGGAGGGATCGGCGTAGGAGCCCTCCGAACTGCCGCCCGACCAGGCATGGCCGACGCCATGAAGTTTCCAGTGCTCGCCGATCGATGTCCCGGCTTCGTTCGACTCAATGGTCTGGGTGTAGGACACGCCACCCTCTTCGCCGTGAATGACGCGCGTCGCATGCGCCTTCTCGGCGCCTGACGTCGCGCTGACCTGTTCGCCGTTGATCGGATTAACAGTGACGTCGCGGTCACCATGAAACACGATCGCCGGCGCCTTCACGGCGACGCCACGCGAAGCGGGCGCACCCTGCCGCATCGCCGCCAGAGCGGACGGCAGGTCGGTCGCGGCGCCGCAGACGAGCCCCGAATGCACGCCGATGGCGGCATAGAGATCCGGATAGGCGGCGCCCATGATGGCTGCAGCCGCGCCGCCCGCCGAAAGCCCCGCGACATAGACGCGTTCAGCGTCGGCGCCGAACTCGGCCATGACTTCGCGCGTGATGCCGGCGATGATCGCCGCCTCGCCGCTGTCGCGCTGCTGGTCTCGCGCGCTGAACCAGTTCCAGCATTTCGACTGATTGGCGGCCTGCGTCTGTGCCGGATAGACGACGATGAACGTGTCGGCCTCCGCCAGCGTGTTCATGCGCGTGCCCAGCGCGAAATCGTCCGGCGACTGCGTGCAGCCATGCAGCATCACGACGACCGGCAACGCCTCTCCCTTGAAGCCGCTCGGCACGTAGACCTTGTAGGGCCGCGTTCCGGCGACGTTGGCATGCGTGCGCGCCTCGAACCGTGCGCCGTCCGGGATCGTGACGCTGCGTGTCGGCGTCAGCGGATTGTTTTTCAAGGCAGCGAGCTTCCCGGCCCAGGCGCCGGACGCCACGCCGGCGATCTGCGGCGCAGGCATCTTCGGGAAGCTGTCGCGCAGCGAAGCGAGCGCATCCAGATTGACGCCCGGTTGAGCGGTCGTCGAAGGCGATGCGTTGCGGTCGCCGCGCAGAAGAGCCATGGCCTCCTGCAGACGTCCTTCGCGTGTCAGACGCGTGGCTTCCTGCATGTCGATTTTTGAAATGGCGTTCATCTGTTCGATCCTTTGTGAAAATGAAAATGCGTCAGCGCAGGCGATCCTTGAGGGCGTCCTTCACCTCGGGACTTGCCTGCATGGCGCCCAGAACGTGGATGGAATTGATTGTCGCGCGTGCGAGCTCCGCCGGGACATCCGGCGCGATCACGAGAAGTCCCAGAACCTGCAGATCGAGCCGCTCGCCGGCAGTCCGAAGCGCTTCGAGTTCGGCGCGCCCGAAGCGACGAAGCCCGAGTTCGATCTGCTGGCGCGACACGGTCTGCTTGATGACCTCGCCGTGCTGCTGCAGCTGATTGCGCACCGCCGTGCGGATGAAGTCGGATCGGTTGGAATAGAAACCTTCCTTGACGAGAAGATCGATGCCGCCGAGGTCGACGAAGCCGACATTGATCGTGATCTTCTCCGAGTCGGGCTGTCGGGCGCCGAGCTTGTGAATGTCAGCCATACCATCTCCTTACCATCCATACAGATGGAGATGGGATGGCGAGAGCCGCCCCGCAAGTAGCGCGACGAACTTATTCGCAAGTCACAGCAATGCCTTAGCTCGCCTCCGTCGTGACCTCACTGCTTCGTGTGACGCCGCCACGCCCGCTCTGGAACGCGAGATGGCGAATGCTGTTGTCGTCGCTTCAAGAGCCATGTTGCTGGACGAGCGAGAGATGCATGAAGACTCGGGTTCGCTTCAAACCATACACGCAGCCGGTTGGTGGCTGGGGTTCGATCAAGTCTCTCGCCTATCATTCAGCCCAGCAGGGCGCTGTCGCCTCCAACGCTGAACTTCTCGCGCATCACAACAAGCCCGGCGGCTACATGTGCACATCCTGCGCATGGGCGAAGCCCGGCAAGCCGAGCATCGCCGAGTTCTGCGAGAACGGCGCCAAGGCGACATTCTGGGATGTCACGTCAAAGCGCACGACGCCGGAGTTTTTCGCTAAGCATCGCGTCTCGGAGCTGCTGAACTGGCCCGACTTCGATCTTGAAAACGCCGGACGCCTCACCGCGCCGCTGCGTTACGAAAAGGCGACGGACAAATATGTGCCGGTCAGCTGGGAGGACGCTTTCGCCGACATCGGCGCCCGGCTGAAGGCCTGCGAGCCCGAGCGCACAGTCTTCTACACCTCCGGCCGCGCCGCGCTCGAGACATCCTACATGTATGCGCTGTTCGCGCGCCTCTACGGGCACAACAATCTGCCCGACAGCTCGAACATGTGCCACGAGACGACCTCGGTCGCGCTGCCGCCGACACTGGGGACGCCGGTCGGCACCGTGCTGCTGGAGGATTTCGAGCACACCGATTGCATCATCTCGTTCGGCCAGAACGTCGGGACAAATGCGCCACGGATGCTGCATCCGCTGCAGGACGCACGTAAGAGAAATGTCCCGATCATCGTATTCAATCCGCTGCGCGAGCGCGGCTGGGAAGAATTCATCAATCCGCAGGATCCGGCGCAACTGCTGTCGAACACGCCGACGCAGATCGCGACGCAATACCACCAGGTGCGCGCCGCCGGCGATCTGGCGGCGATGAAGGGCATGGCGAAAGGCCTCTTGGCGCTCGACGACGCAGCGCGCGAGCAAGGTCATGCGCGCATTCTCGACGTCAGCTTCATCGAGGAGCACACCAACGGCTTCGCGGCCTTCGACGCCATGATCCGCGCGACGTCATGGGACGAGATCACGAACTCATCAGGCCTGACGCAAGCCAATCTCGAAGGCGCGGCCGCGACCTTCGCCAATGCGCGCGCGGTCATCGCGATCTACGGGATGGGTCTGACGCAGCACCGGCTCGGCGTCGACAATGTGCAGATGCTGGTCAACCTGCTGCTGATGGGCGGGCACATCGGCAAGCGCGGCGCCGGCATCTGCCCGGTGCGGGGCCATTCGAACGTGCAGGGCCAGCGCACCGTCGGCATCACCGAAAAGACCAAGCTCGTCCCGCTCGACGCGCTGGCGCGGCAGTACAATTTCTCGCCGCCCCGCAAGGACGGGATGAACACGGTCGAGACATGCGAGGTCGTGCTCAAGGGCGAGCTCGACGCCTTCATCAGTCTCGGCGGCAATTTCATCCGCGCCGTTCCGGAACGCGAGCTGATGGAATCGCGGTGGCGCGACGTCGGCCTGTCGGTGCAGATCGCCACCAAACTCAATCGCTCCCACCTCATCACGGGTGCGACAAGCTATCTTTTGCCGACGCTGGTCCGCTCCGAGATCGACAGGCAGTCGAGCGGCCCGCAGATCGTCACGATGGAAGATTCTACGACCTGCATCCACTCGTCGCGCGGCAAGTTCAAGCCGGCGAGCGACATGCTTCTGTCGGAGCCCGCGATCGTCGCCCGCATGGCGGCTGCGACGCTGCCCGACAATCCTCTCGTACCCTGGCGCGAGTGGGCGTCGAATTACGCGCTCGTGCGCGACGCTATCGAGCAGACCTACCCGAAGGAGTTCCGCCAGTTCAATGCGCGGATGGACCGGTCGGGCGGTTTCCCGCGTCCCCTGCCCGCACGCGAACGGCAATGGGCGACCGAGTCCGGAAAGGCGAATTTTTCGACGCCCGCCGCGCTGTCGGCGAGTTTCGATCTCGGCGGCGACCCGGACGTGTTTCGCCTCATCACGCTGCGCTCCAACGATCAGTTCAACACGACGATCTACGGCTATTCGGATCGCCTGCGCGGCATCAGCGGGTCGCGCATGGTCGTGATGTTGAACCGCGCTGATCGCGTGAGGCTCGGCCTTCGCCACCAGGGGCTGGTGCGGCTGACGACGGCCGTCGATGACGGCGTGACGCGCAGCATGGGCGGGTTCACGGCGCTCGACTACGACCTGCCGCCCGGAACCTGCGCGGCTTATTATCCCGAATGCAACGCGCTGATCCCGCTTTGGCAGTTCGCCGAGCAGAGCAAGACGCCCGCGGCCAAGTCGGTGCCGGTGCGCATATCGGCCGACACGGGAGCGACAGATGCCTGACGGCGATACGGCGACATCCGTCTTCGGCGCACGCTGGCGATTCAGCGACTGCACGCCGGTCGACTTCGACGACGAGGTCGCGATCGAAATGCCGATCAACATCCGCTTCGGGTCGGTCCCATACGCCGTGATGATGGCGACGCCGGCGGATCTCGAAGACTTCGTGACCGGCTTCAGCCTGACCGAGGGGCTGATCGAACATGCCAACGAGATTCACGACATCTCCGTCGAACCCGGCGCAGAGGCCGTGTCGGTCGACATACGCCTGTCGCCCGGCCGTTTCCGGACGCATCTGCGTCGCAAGCGGCAATTGTCGGGACGGACCTCCTGCGGCGTCTGCGGCATCGAGGATGCGCAGGATCTTCCGCAAACAACACGCAGGATTTCCCCGAATGCGCCGCCCATCAACACGGGCGCGGTCGCCAAGAGCTTCGCAGGCCTGCGCGCGTTGCAGCCGCTGCATGCGCGCACCCGCGCCGTGCATGGCGCCTTCTGGTGCGACCGCAATGGGGAGATTTCGATCGTGCGCGAGGACGTCGGCCGCCACAATGCGCTCGACAAGCTGATCGGCGCACTCGTGCGCGCCAGGATCTCTCCGGATGCGGGCTTCATCATGGTGACGAGCCGCGCCTCCTACGAAATGGTCGAGAAGGCGGCGGCCTTTGGCGTCGCGACGCTCGTCACCATCTCGGCGCCGACGTCGCTCGCAATCAGCCGCGCACGCGAGACCGGCCTGACGCTGGTGTCATCCGTGCGCGACGAGGAATGCAAGACCTACAGCGGTGCGCTCGCAGGTTGACTGCGAGCGCCTTGCTTCAGTCGTGCATCGGGCACTTGTTGAAGTTGCTGCGGAAGTCCGACGAGTGACGGTAGGTGTCGCGCCGCGCGCGGTTGATGTTGCCCAGCGGCTGGTGTGCGGCGAGGCCGGTCCAGATGCTGAAACGGGTCGTCTCGTCGATCTGCTGGATCGCTTCAGGTGACCAGCTGTCCTGCGCCTTGACGGTGATCGTCGCCACCGAGCGGAACGGCGCATCATCCTCGTCCCACAGCACTGTCGAATCTTCGATCGGCTGCCGTTCGAGATTGCGGCACAGCTGCACGCGGAAATCCCACACGCCATCCTGCGTCGCCATTTCGGCGCGGACGGTGTCGCGGATCGCATTCTCGTTGTCGCTGGCGTCGATCTCCTGGCCCGAGCGCGCGATCAGGTTGGTGGAGATCGGGGCCAGGGAAAACTTGGCGATGAAGTCGCCGTAGCGAAACGGCGTGACGCTGTAGTAGGTCTCGCCAAGCGGATCGACGTTGGGCGCGCCGCCGAGCGATTGCAGCGCCGCACTTTCTATGCCGACCGCGTGCAGCGCCTTGTTGGCGACGCGCAGCACGCTCGACAGCGCGACCTTGGCGCCCTCCAGGCGATCCGTCGTCTGCGCAAGAAGCTTCAGATTGCCGCGAAATTCTTCGGCGGTCTTCGTCTGGAAGACCTGTCCGTTGACCATGATGAAATCCTGCGACGTGCCGCTCGATCCCGGCAGGCGCTCGCCTTCGACTTCGAGAATCTTCAGCGCGAGACCGCGCGGCAGCGAGACCGCGTCCGGCAGGATGTCGCCGGCATTGGTCGACACGCGCATGAGCACCTGATGTTCGCCCGGCTTGGCGAACAGGCCTTGCGCCAGTTCGGCCGGTAGATTGTCGGCGATCTTGATCGTGCCTTTGAGCACCGCATGCGCCTTGGCGTGCACGGCGCGCACGGCGTGGCCATAGTCCGTCGCCGTCGTCTCGAGAATGGTGTCGAACGCCTCGTTGAGCTTTGCGATCGTCTCGGCTTCGCCCTCCTGGTAGGTTTCCACCGCAGGCGAGAAGGGAACCGCAGGAGTAAAGATCATCGGGCGAAGCTCCATGGAGATGAGACCTTCGGAACGCCTTCGTACAGATGATGTTCCGTCGGCGCCCGACGTGCGGACGCCGGTCACAGGCTCGTGTTGCCACGCTGGCCGTCAGCTGAATTACACTGAGCCAAACAGCTCCGGGATCGAACGCCAATGCTCCTGATCGTCATGCTCGTCTGCGCCGCTGCAGCTCACGTCTACGAACGCGTGGGCGGGCTGGAGGCCATCATCACGGCTCTCAGCCTCGCGCTGATCTTCTCGCTCGCGGAAGCTTACGACTGAGGAGCGCCCATGCCGGCGAGCAGCTCACCCAGCACGCGGTGATCGGCGGCCCGCTCGATATAGTCGACGAGCCCTGGCCGTGTGCCCAGCAGGTCGGCGACATCGGTCTCCCGCACCAGCATCTGGACGAAGCGCAGCGCCGGCGCCAGATGACAATCCGCCATGGTCACGCCACCGCCCATGAAGGTGATCTCGGGCCTCAGGTAGAGATCAGCCGACGCGATGCCGCGCAGCAGCCGGGTGAGCCGCGTGCCGACCTGTTCCGAATCCGGCGCGCTCGTCCGGAACAGTCGCTGTAGTTCAATGCCCTGATTGAGAATGCCGAGCTCCGCGATGCGCTGCAGAATGCGCACCTTCGCGCGCGCCTTCGCGTCCGACGGCATGAGCGGAAATGCAGGGAAGACCTCGTCGAGATAATCGATGATCGCGACCGATTCCGGCATCACGAAACCATCGTCCAGCACGAGACACGGAATGGTGCCGAGTGGATTGATTGCGTGAAACTTCGTCGAGCCCATGCCTCCCGGCGGCTCTTCGAACATCACATCGAGTTGCTTGTACGTGACAGCAATGCGGACCGGAACGGAATTGGGCGACGTGCTCGTGGAATACAGGATCATGCCGGAAAGCTCATGCCTTGATGCAATGCTGAAGATGTCGGGAAGCCAGCCTCGATGATCAGATCAGATTATCGTTCCGCGCGCCAACCCGGCGCGAATCTTTACGGCTTCCTTATGCGGTGAGGCCACCTTCCGAATGGCATGGCTATGCCGATCGGAACGAGGATGCCGCCGTCCGCAACAGGAGGTGGCCATGGCCGACTTGATTTACGCAGGAACCGGCGTCGCCGTCATCCTGATCATGTCTCTCTACGCACGCGCCCTCGATCGCATCTGAGGAGCCGCACATGACCGAAGTCATCCTCGGCCTCGCCGTCGCGCTCGCGCTCGGCGTCTATCTCATCATCACCCTGATCAGTCCCGAGCGCTTCTGAGCGCCGGGCAGGAGCATGTCCATGTCCCTCATCGGCTGGGTTCAGATCTGCCTGACCTTGGCGCTGGTGCTCGCGGCGGCGATGCCGCTCGGCGCCTATATGGCCAAAGTGTTTTCAGGCGGCCAAACATTCATCGCTCCCGTGCTGCGACCCCTCGAGCACGGCTTCTATCGCGTCGCAGGCGTCGATCCCGACAAGGAACAGGGATGGCTCGCCTACGCGCTCTCGGTGCTCGCCTTCAGCCTCGTCGGCTTCGCGTCGCTCTACGCAATCCTGCGGCTTCAGGCATACCTGCCGTGGAACCCGCAAGGCTTCGACGGCGTCGCGCCCGACCTCGCGTTCAACACCGCAGTCAGCTTCGTGACCAATACGAACTGGCAGGCCTACGGCGGCGAGACGACCATGAGCCACTTCTCGCAGATGGCGGGTCTCGCGGTTCACAACTTCCTGTCGGCCGCCGCCGGACTCGCGATGGCGATGGCGGTGACGCGCGCCTTCGCGCGCAGCGGTTCAGCCACGCTCGGCAACTTCTGGGTCGATCTCACACGCGCTACGCTCTACGTGCTTCTGCCCCTGTCGATCCTCGTGGCGCTCGCCTTCGTGGCGCTTGGCGTGCCGCAGACACTCGATGGCTCGGCGGACGCCACGACGCTCGAAGGCGCGCGGCAGGTCATCGCGCTGGGGCCGATCGCCAGCCAGGAGGCGATCAAGCAACTCGGCACCAACGGCGGCGGATTCCTGAACGCCAATTCCACGCATCCGTTCGAGAATCCCAATGCCCTGTCGAACGCCCTGTCGATCTTCAGCATGCTCGTGGTCTCGACCGCCCTGCCGATCACGTTCGGCCGCATGGTCGGCGCGCGGCGTCAGGGCTTTGCGCTGCTCGCCGCCATGGCGCTGCTGCTCGTCGCCGGCGTCGCCATCGTGTACGCCGCCGAGACGTCCGGAAATCCCTTGCTGAGCGCGCTCGGCGTCGATCCGTCCATGGGCAATATGGAAGGCAAGGAAGTTCGCTTCGGACAGGCCATGACGGCCCTGTTCGTCGCCGTCACCACCGGCCTGTCCTGCGGCGCGGTGAACGCCATGCATGCCTCGTTGACGCCGCTCGGCGGCCTTGTGCCGCTGATGCTGATCCAGCTCGGCGAAGTGCTGCCCGGCGGCGTGGGCTCCGGCCTTTACGGCATGATCGTCTTCGCCGTTCTCGCCGTCTTCGTGGCGGGCCTGATGGTCGGTCGCACGCCGGAGTTTCTCGGCAAGAAGATCGAAGCGCGCGAGATGAAGCTCGCCATGCTGGCGGTGCTGATCCTGCCGCTCGTGATCCTCGGTTTCTCGTCGGTCGCGGCGATGCTTCCCGCGGCACTCGCGAGCCTGGCCAACGCGGGCCCGCATGGATTGACGGAAATCCTCTACGCCTACTCGTCGGCTGCGGGCAACAATGGGTCGGCCTTCGCGGGGTTGAGCGCCAACACGCCGTGGTTCAACACGACGCTCGGCCTGTCGATGGCGCTCGGCCGCTTCGCCTATGTCGTGCCGGTGCTGGCGATCGCCGGCTCCATCGCGGCGAAGACGCGCGCGCCGGTTTCCGCCGGCACGTTCCCGACCGACACGCCGCTGTTCGTCGGCCTGCTCGTCGGCATCATCCTCATCCTCGGCGGGCTGCAGTTCTTTCCCGCCCTCGCGCTTGGGCCGATCGTCGAGCACGTGCTGATGCTCGCCGGCCAGACCTTCTGACGGAGATTTTCGATGAACACGAAACCCGATGCGCAAGCTCTCTTCGATGGCGGCATTCTCAGGCGCGCTGCGCTCGACGCCGTGCGCAAGCTCGATCCGCGCAGCCTCGCCCGCAACCCGGTCATCTTCACGACCGAAGTGGTCGCGGCGCTCGTCACCTTCATCTGGCTGCGCGATCTGTTCGCCAGCCGCGCGGATGTTGGCTTTTCCGGACAGATCGCCGCCTGGCTCTGGTTCACGGTGCTGTTTGCGACCTTCGCGGAGGCGGTGGCGGAGGGGCGCGGCAAGGCGCAGGCCGCAAGTCTCCGCCGCACCCGCAGCGATGCGAGCGCCAAGCGGCTTCTCGATCCCAAGAACCTCGGCGACCTCTATGAGGGCGTGAACGCGCTGGACCTGAAAGTCGGCGACGTCGTTCTCGTCGAGGCCGGCGATCTCATTCCCTCCGACGGCGAAATCATCGCCGGCGTGGCCTCGGTGAACGAAGCGGCGATCACGGGTGAATCCGCGCCCGTCATCCGCGAGGCCGGCGGCGACCGGTCCGCCGTCACGGGCGGCACCACCGTCCTGTCGGACTGGATCAAGGTGCGTGTCACCGCAGCGCCTGGCTCCACATTCATCGATCGCATGATCGCGCTGGTCGAGGGCGCGCAGCGGCAGAAGACGCCGAATGAACTCGCCCTGTCGATCCTGCTGTCGGGCATGACGCTGATCTTCCTGATCGCCGTCGTCACGCTCTGGGGCCTGGCCGGCTACTCCGGCACCGTCGTTTCCGTGGTGGTCCTGGTGGCGCTGCTCGTCACGCTCATCCCGACGACCATCGGCGGCCTGCTGTCGGCCATCGGCATCGCCGGCATGGACCGCCTGATCCGCTTCAACGTCATCGCGACGTCGGGCCGCTCGGTCGAAGCGGCGGGCGACATCGACACACTGCTTCTCGACAAGACCGGCACGATCACCTTCGGCAATCGCATGGCGACCGAGTTCCTGCCCGTGCCCGGCGTCGACGAGAGGTCGCTTGCGGAAGCGGCGCTTCTGGCGAGCCTCTCGGACGAGACGCCGGAAGGCCGCTCCATCGTGGCGCTCGCCAAGGCGGACCATGGACTGTCCGAGCCGGACTTCGGCGCCCGCGCGCCGGTGGTCATTCCGTTCGCCGCGCAGACGCGCATCTCCGGCGTCGACATCGACAAACGCGCGATCCGCAAGGGCGCGGTGGATGCAATCCTTCGCTTCGCCAACACGGCGATCGAACATGCGCCGGCGGAATTCCGGCAGGCGGTCGACCAGGTCGCGCGCACCGGCGGCACGCCGCTCGCCGTGGCCGAAAACGACCGCCTGCTCGGCGTCATCCACCTGAAGGACGTGATCAAGCCCAACATCCGCGAGCGCTTCGCCGCTTTGCGTGCGATGGGCATCAAGACCGTCATGGTGACGGGCGACAATCCGGTCACCGCGGCCGCCATTGCGTCCGAAGCCGGAGTGGATGATTTTCTCGCCGAAGCCACGCCCGAGGACAAGCTCGCCTACATCCGCAAGGAGCAGAAGGGCGGCCGCCTGATCGCCATGTGCGGCGACGGCACCAATGATGCGCCCGCGCTCGCGCAGGCGGATGTCGGCGTCGCCATGCAGAGCGGCACGCAGGCGGCGCGCGAGGCCGGCAACATGGTGGATCTCGATTCCAATCCGACCAAGCTCATCGAGATCGTCGAGATCGGCAAACAACTCCTGATAACGCGAGGCTCGCTCACGACCTTCTCGATCGCCAACGATGTCGCGAAATATTTCGCGATCCTGCCGGCATTGTTCGTCGCCACCTATCCGCAACTCGGCGCGCTGAACGTCATGCGGCTCGCCTCGCCCCAATCGGCGATCCTGTCGGCCGTGATCTTCAATGCGCTCATCATAATCGCCCTGATTCCGCTGGCGCTCAGGGGCGTCGCCTACCGGCCTGTCGGCGCCAACGCGCTGCTACGCCGCAACCTGCTCGTCTACGGGCTGGGCGGCCTCGTCCTGCCCTTCATCGGCATCAAGGCGATTGATCTCGTCATCGCCGCTCTCCATCTGGCCTGAGGAAGCTCACATGATCCAGCACCTTCGTCCCGCCATCGTCCTCATGGCCCTGTTCACGCTGCTGACCGGCGTCGCCTATCCGCTGGCGATCACCGGCCTCGCGGCCATCGTCGCGCCGGACGCGGCGCGTGGATCCCTGCTCACGCGAGATGGCATCGTGGTCGGCTCGGCACTCATCGGCCAGAATTTTTCGGCGCCGCGCTATTTCCATCCGCGCCCATCGGCGACCAGCGCGCCCGATCCTGCGGACGCCTCCAAGACC
>JAQGKM010000374.1 GCA_028290125.1 Hyphomicrobiales bacterium
GCGGCGTTGAAGAAGTAGTAGCCCTGCGTGATGCCCACCGATTGCAGCGCGGGCCCGATGGCGCCGGTCGCGCCGAACAGCAACGCGGCGGCGACGCAGCGCAGCGGGTTCCAGCGCGCGAAGATCACCAGCGCGACCGCCATGAGTCCCTGCCCCGATGACAGGCCCTGGTTCCACGAGCCCGGATAATAGAGCGACAGAAACGCGCCGCCGACGCCGGCGAGAAATCCGCCGGCTGCCGTCGAAAGAAAGCGCACGAGGTCGACTGACACGCCCATGGCGCGCGCGGACGCCGCGCTGTCGCCGCTCATGCGCACCAGCAGGCCCCAGCGCGTGTTGGCGAAGCTCCAGTACATGAACAGCGCCACCGCGACGCCGATCAGCAGCAGCGGATGGATCTGCAGTGCGGAGGTGAGGTTCGGATTGCCAGTCCAGGCGCCGAGCGAGATGGAGTCGAGGCGCGGCGCGGTCGGCTGGATGTAAGCCTTGCCGAAGAAGAAGGCGAGACCGGTGCCGAGCAGCATCATGGCGATGCCGAAGGCGATGTCGTTGACGCGCGGCAGCTTGCAGACAAAGCCGTGGATCGAGCCCAGCATGGCGCCGGCGCAACCCGCAGCAAAGACGCCGAGCCAGGGCGAGCCGGAATGATACGACACCGCATAGGCCGACATGGCGCCCATCACCAGCGTGCCCTCGAGCCCGAGATTCACGCGGCCGGATTTCTCCGTGAGGCATTCGCCGAGCGCGACGAACATGAACGGCGTCGAGACCCGCAAGGCGCCGCCCAGGATGGCGACGAAGACCGTGGCGATTAGGCTGTCGCTCATGTGCGGTCCCCTGCCGGCTTGCCCTTGAAGATGGCGAAGCGTCCGTAAAGCGTTTCCGACGTCAGCAGGACGAGGAAAATGAAGCCCTGCAGCACCAGCACCGTCGCGTCCGGCAGATCCATGCGTCGCTGGATCAGGCCCCCGGAGGCGACGATGCCGCCAAACAAGATGGCGACGAAGATGATCGCCACTGGATTATGCCGCGCCAAGAAGGCGACGAGAATGCCGGTGAAACCGTAGCCCGCCGCAAGCGACGCATTGGCGCGACCCTGGATCGCCGCAACCTCGTAGAAGCCCGCGAGTCCCGCGCAGGCGCCGGCGATCGCCGTGCAGGCCAGGATCAACTTGCCGACCGGAAGTCCCTGCGCGAGAGCCGCCCGCGGATTGCCGCCGGTGATGCGGGCCGCGAAACCGAAGGTCGTGCGCGTCATCAGGATATGCAGTGCGATGGCGATGATGATGCCCGCCGCCAGACCCCAATGCACGTCGGTGCCGGGGATCTTGCCGACCATGTAGGCGTCGCCGATCGGCTTGGTCGACGGCTTGTTGGGGTTGGTGAGATCGCGCAGCGCGCCTTCGACGAAGAAGTTCATGATCGCGATGCCGATGTAGGTCAGCAGCAGCGTCGAGATCGTTTCGTTGACGCCGCGCGCATAACGCAGGAAACCCGCGAAGCCGACCCAGATGGCGCCGGCGATCATGCCCATGATCGCCATGACGATCAGGGCGAGCATCGGCGGCACGCGCTCGAGCATCGGAATGGCGACGGCCGCCGAGACGAAACCGCCGACCACCAGCGCGCCTTCGCCGCCGATCATCACGAGGCCGATGCGCGCCGGTATGGCGACGGCGAGCGCGGTGAGGATGAGCGGCGCAGACCGCTGCAGCGTGTTCTGCAGCGAGAAGGCCGTGCCGAAGCCGCCGCGATAGACGAGTTCGAAGAAGTCGATCGGGTTCTTGCCGACCGCGAGGAGGAAGAGAGAGAACAGAAAGGCCGCGCCGCAAAGCGCGATCAACGGGATGGCGATGAACTCGCTATCCTGCCGGAGCCGCAGCCAGACATCGCCGGAGCCCCCCTTCACCACGGGAGTGGCAACCACGGCTCGAGCAGCCTCCTGCATGCTTTTGTCTCCTGGTCCACCTCGTCATTGCGAGGAGCGAAGCGACGTGGCAATCCAGAAAGCCCCACATGCGGCCTCTGGATTGCTTCGCTGCGCTCGCAATGACGGCGCACTAGACGAAAGGGCGGCCCGCAGGCCGCCCCGGTGAACGACGATCAGGTGATCGACCCGACCACGCCTTCGAGCAGATAGTTCATCTGGTCGAGCGCCGGGTCGTAGTTGTCGTAGGCCTTGTCGATGACGAGCTTGCCCTTGTTGTCCTTGAGCATGCCCGTGTAGATCGGCTTCTTCGCCTTGAGGTCGGCGATCGCCGCCTGGGCGGCCTTGCGGGCCTCGTCGGACGCGCCGGCGCCGAAGGCCGTGTTGGTCACCATGTCGGTGTCGTAGCCGCCGGCCAGCATGTTGGGCAGCGGTTCGCCCTTGGCGAGCTTGTCGGCGTAGCTCTTGTAGATCGTCTCCCACTTGTATTCGGCGCCGGTGATGAAGCCCTTGGGCGCGAGCGGCGCCTGCGAGGCGTTGTGGCCGCATGTCTTCGCGCCACGCTTCTCAGCGGTTTCGATGACGACCTTCGGGCCGTCGACGTGACAGGTGATGACGTCGCAGCCGGCGTCGATCAGCGCGTTGGTGGCTTCCGCCTCGCGCACGGGCAGCGACCAGTCGCCGGTGAAGATCACCTGGACGGTCGCGTTCGGGTTCACCTTGCGGGCGCCGAGCAGGAAGGAGTTGATGTTCGACAGAACCGACGAGATCGGCTTGGCGGCGACGAAGCCGAGCTTGTTCGACTTGGTCGACAGGCCGGCGGCGACGCCGTCGACATAATGCGCCTGGTTCAGATAGCCGAAATAGGAGCCGAGGTTCTTCGGGTGCTTGGACGCATCCCACAGCGGCGCGGCGTGGCGGAACTCGACCTTCGGATATTTCTTGGCGAGATCGACCATGAACGGCGTGAAATAACCGAACGACGTGCCGAGCACGATGTTGGCGCCATCGAGGTTGACCATCGATTCCATCGCCTTCGAGCAGGCGTCGGTCTCGGCGACATTTTCTTCTTCCACGGCCTTGATGCCCGGCAGGCTCTTCAGCGCCTTGATGGCGATCGAATGCGACTGGTTCCAGCCGAAATCGTCACGCGGGCCGACATACACGATGCCGATCGTGACGCCTGCGGCGAGCGCACGGCTGCTCGTGCCGCCCAGCAGGCCGGCCGCGCCGACAGCGCTGGCGCCATGCAACAACCCTCGGCGGGAGATGCGGAAATCTGTCATAGCGTTAACCTCCAGGCATTCCGAAGTCTCGCCCCCCGGCGAACCCGGACCCGGATGATGGAAAAGCAAGGAGCATGCCGAACTAAGCCACACGACCGCCGCTACAGGCGCCGCATTTTCAGCCCAACCGGAGCCATGGGCGCCCAAGCAACAGGCGATGCGCTGTAACGGATTCCATAGACGCCCAGTCCGGGCGCTATGTTTGCCACGGCGGGTTCTCGACTTCACTCGCCGGCAGGCGCGGCCCCTTGCGGCAATTCAGACGGAACACATTGCCTTCCGGATCTTCGAGCACCGCCTGGCGCGCATTGTAATAGGTGTCGTACGGGGCTTTCACGATGCGCGCGCCAGCCTCGACGGCCGATTTTGCCAACGCCTCGACGGCCTCGGGACTTTCCACCTCGAAGGTCAGATAGACCTGCACGGGTCCACGCCCGGCCGGCTTGCGATCCGCGATCTGGAGCAGTTCATAGGCCTGCGCGGCGTTGAAGCCGAGCTCCATGCCGCCGGTGTCGAGACAACGGTAGATCGGCGAACGGTGGCTCTCGATTTCCTTGAAACCGAGCAAACGTGCGTAAAACCCGCTGAGCGCGACAATGTCGCCCGCCAGAATGTTGACGTAGGCGAGACGCGCGCTCACGCCGATGCCTGCGCGGGCGCATAGCCGTAGGAGCGGCGAAACATTTCGGCCATGTGTTCGGCCGCCGTGCACGACGGGTATTTGGGCGGGCTCTGCGCGGTGACGCAGCTCGGGATCGCGTCGACCTTCGCGTCCGGACGCGGCGACATGAAGAAAGGAATGGAATAGCGCGTGCCGCCGCTGCGGTTGTTCTTCACGCGATGCATGTTCGAGGAATAGACATCATTGGTCCAGCGCGCCATCAGGTCGCCGAGGTTGAC
>JAQGKM010000251.1 GCA_028290125.1 Hyphomicrobiales bacterium
TGCTGCGCGGGCTCGATGTCGACTGTGCGCCGATGTCCGGCGCGCAGAATTTCCGCACGCTCGGCCTCGTCTTTCGCCCGACGTCCGGACGCCGCCAGACCTTCGAACGCCTTGCGCTCGAACTGCGTGGACGGCTGGCGCCGGCGCTCTAGCGGCTAGTAGCTGCGCGGCTGCTTCTGGTGCCAGGCCCAGGCGGTGCGCATGATGTCGTCGAGATCGGCGTGTTGCGGACGCCAGCCCAGAACCTCTCGCGCCTTGCGCGCATCCGCCACCAGCGCGGCCGGATCGCCCTCGCGCCGTGCGCTTTCCTGCACCGGCACGGAGAGGCCGGTCGCACGCTCGGCCGCAGCGATAACCTCGCGCACCGAGAAACCGCGCTCGTTGCCGAGATTGTAGAAATCCGACGCGGCGCCCTCGCGCAGCGCCTTCAGCGCCAGCACATGCGCCTGCGCGAGATCGGACACATGGATGTAGTCGCGAATGCAGGTGCCGTCCGGCGTCTCGTAATCCGTGCCGAAGACGGAAATGTTTTCACGCCGTCCCGACGCCGCGTCGAGCACCAGCGGAATCAGGTGCGTTTCGGGATTGTGGTCTTCGCCGATCTCGCCATCCGGATCAGCGCCGGCGGCGTTGAAATAGCGCATCGCGGAAAAGCGCATGCCATACGCCGGAGCGAAGTCGACGAGCATGCGTTCGACCATCAGTTTCGACGCGCCATAGGGATTGATCGGGCGCTGCTGCGTCGTCTCGGCGATCGGCAGCGCGTCCGGCATGCCGTAGGTCGCGCAGGTGCTGGAAAAGACGATGTCCTTGACGCCATTCGCCTGCATGGCTTCGAGCAGCGACAGCGAGCCGACCGTGTTGTTGCGATAATATTTCGCCGGATCGCTGACCGACTCGCCCACATAGGCGAAGGCCGCGAAGTGCAGAACCGCCACGGGCCTGTGCTTCTGGATGACCCCGTCGAGCCGCGCGCGATCGAGAATGTCGCCCTGCTCGAACGGCCCCCATTTCACGGCCCATTCATGGCCATACGCCAGATTGTCGAAAACCACAGGCGTATAGCCGGCACGCGCAAGCGCCTTGCAGGTGTGCGAGCCGATGTAGCCGGCGCCGCCGGTCACGAGAACAACTTCAGAGGTCATCTTCACCGGATCCTGGAGCAGCAACGGTCGATCATCAGCGACGCCGCTATCAAATCAAACACGGCGTGTGTGCAACTGCGGTAATGGCACGGTCACGATCTCGTCAAGCTTCACAGCGGCGACCCTCTCCCGCTAATGCGGGAAAGGGTCGCTTTCTTGTTAAAACTCCGCCCAGCTTTCATTGGCGGGTTCCTGGGCAGGCCGCATCTTCAGCGCCGTTGCGCCATGCGTGCGCGGTGCGCTGACGGGCGGTCGTGCGCGCATCGGCGTGCGGACCACCTTCGGCATCGACATCACCTGAGCGCCGCTGTCCCGTGTGCGGAACTGGTCGATCAGGCTTTTCAGGCTTTCTGCCTCGGCCTTCAGCGAGTGGCTGGCGGCTGTGGATTGTTCCACCATGGCGGCGTTCTGCTGCGTGATCTGGTCCATCTGGCCGACTGCGGTGTTCACCTCGAGCAATCCGTTCGACTGCTCATGCGCGGAACTCGCGATGGTGGCGACGGTCTTGGCCGCCTCCGCCACCTGTTCCACGATGCGCGACAACGCGACGCCGGTGGAGCCGACGAGTTCCACCCCGGATTCGACCTGCGAGGTCGAGCGAGAGATGAGCCCCTTGATCTCCTTGGCGGCCTCGGCGGATCGTTGCGCCAGGGCGCGCACCTCGGATGCAACCACGGCGAAGCCGCGACCCGCATCGCCCGCCCGCGCCGCCTCGACGCCGGCGTTCAGTGCCAGCAGGTTGGTCTGGAACGCGATCTCGTCGATCACGCCGATGATCTGGGTGATCTCGGTCGCCGACTTTTCGATCTGGTCCATCGCGATGATCGCCTGCTTGACGATTCCACCGGACTTTTCCGCATCCGCCTTGATGGCCGTCACGACTTCACGCGCATGACTTGCGCCCTTGGCCGTGTCCATGACCCGCGTCGTCAGTTCGCCCAGCGCCGCGGCCGTCTGTTCGAGATTGGCGGCCTGCTGTTCGGTGCGCTTGGCGAGATCGTCGGAGGCGAACGAGATTTCGGTCGAGGCCGAATGGATCGCCCTCGTGCCGCCGGCGATCGAGCCGAACGTCTCTTCGAGCTTGGCGACAGCGGCGTTGAAGTCGCCGCCGATCTGCGCATAGGCCTCAGGCAATCCGGTCAGTCGCGCCGTCAGGTCGCCGTCGGAGAGTTGCACCAGCCCCTTGGCGAGCTTTTCGACGACGCAGGCCTGTTCACGGGCGAGTTCGGCGGCTTCTGCTTCCTTGCGCTGTTGTTCCTGCGCTGCAGCGGCGCGGGCGAGTTCGGCTTCGCGTTCGAGTTCACGCGCCCGCAGGCCCTGCTGCTTGAACACCTCGACGGCACGGGCCATCTCGCCGGTCTCGTCGTGCGACTGCGTGAAGGGCACGTCGACCGTCAGGTCGCCCGCCGCCATTTTCTTCATCGTGGCTGTCATGCCGACGAGGGGACGCGAAACGCTGCGACCGATGAACCAGGCGAGCAGTCCGGCCAACACAACGCCGGTCGACCCGAACAGGATCATCATCGAGCGGATATCGTCGATCAGCGTGCGAGCCTCCGCCTCGAGCGCTTTCTTGTCAGCCGAAGCGCTGTGGACGACAGCCTGTACGGAACCGCTGACGACCTTCGCCAGATCGGTCATGCGTCCATCGATGATCGACGCGATTTCGTTCTTGCGGCTCAGCGCCAGCAGCGCAGTCGCGTGAAAATGCTCGGCATCGATTTCGAGGTCGTGAACGACCTTCGCGCCAGCCGAGCTCGCAAATGCGATGTTGAGGTTCGACTGCAGCTCACGCAAGGTTTCGAACGCCTTTTCCGCATGCGCCGAAGCGTCCGCGTGGTCGGCGCCGAGAGCGCGATTGACATTGAGGCGCATCGACATCACGGCGTCGAGCGCGCCCTGAGACAGGGCAAGGCGCTCGAGATGGAAGCTGGCTCGGCCGGCTTCCGACAATTGATGGATGTCGTCCTCAAGCTTCGCACCGAGCGGCTCGAGCTCCTTCGCCAGCATGGTGTCGTAAGACTGGCGCATCGCCGACGACTTGCGAAACAGCAAGGCATATTCGTCGAAGGCTGTGCCGAGTTCGCCCAGCTTGTTGCGCCGATCCGGCGAGCGGACCTGGTTGAGCGCCTCCTGCACGGACTGGTGTACGGCCACCTCGCCCTTGGTGGCGGACTCGAGCGCCGCTGCATTGCCGGAAAGGGCGTATTCACGCACGTAGCGACGGTAATTGACGAAATCGCGCTGGACGTTCACCAGGATCGCTTCGATGTCGTTGCGCTGCTTGTAGGCGCTGAAGGACGTCTCGATCCGGCCGACGTTCCAGCCGCCCATGATGCAGGCCAAGGCAAGCAACGTCACCACGATGGCGAAGCCGCCCGAGATGCGCTTGCCGATCTTGATGTCGCCAAGCCGCATGCGCGACGGCGCGGGTTGTTTTAGAGCACTCGAAAAGCTGGACAACGACATACTCCGTTCGATGAGCGGGCGCGATCCATGCCAATTCCTCCAGCGGATTCCGTAAGGGAAGCGCGTCGGGAACTGACATCATGTCAGCGCAGGGGTCGTGCCGCAGGGACACTTGAGTCGGACTCAAGGAATCTGAAAACAATGAACAAAAGCTTATACGGAGCAATACGTCGCCCAAGTATTATCAGTACACTCCCGAGCTCTCGAAGCTTCCCTCCGGCGGCTGACGCAGCGATCTGGGCGGCGCCGTGTTGCGGGGCGAGGCCGGCATGGTAGTGTCGTTTTCGAACAGCAGGCCCGGGAAACGGGCCGCCGGGAGGAAACGGATGAAGTACATCAGGGTGCGCGCTCTTTGCGTGGGATTGACGTTGACGACGATTCTGACGGGCGCGGTCTGCGCGCAGGATTTCCCCACCAAGAACATTACCGTCATCGTCCCCTTCCCGCCCGGCGGCATCAATGACGCGGCGGTCCGCATCCTGCAGCCCGAGATGGAAAAGCGACTCGGCAAGTCGATCATCATCGACAATCGCGCGGGCGCCGGCGGCGCCGTCGGCACGCAAGCCGTCGTGCGCTCGGCGCCCGACGGTTACACATTGCTCGCAGTCGCCTCATCGCACGCCGTCGCGCCGGCGGTGAACCCGAACCTGTCCTACGACACCGTGAAAGACCTTGTACCCATCGTCATGATCGCGCGCGATCCGATGCTGTTCCTCGTCAACAGCAAGGTGCAGGCCAAGGACCTTCGTGAATTCGTCGCGCTCGCCAAATCGAAGCCCGGCGTGCTGAATTATTCGTCGCCCGGATTCGGCAGCCAGACCCAATTCATCACCGAGCTGTTCAAATCCAAGGCCGGCGTGCAGATCCAGCACGTGCCGTTTCGCGGCGGCGCGCCAGCGCTGCAGGCGGTGATCGCGGGCGACGTGGATTTCAGCGTTTTGTCCGGACAGGTCTCGTTGCCACACATCGAAGCCGGGTCGATCCGCGCAATCGCGCTCGGCGGATCCGCGCGCGATCAGCGCGTTCCCAACGCCCCGACGGTCGCCGAGGAAGGCTACAAGGATGTCGAGGCGATCCAGTGGATCGGCCTTCTCGCGCCCGCAAAGACGCCCGCCCCGATCATCGCGCGTCTGAATGGCGTCGTGAACGAGTCGCTCGCCGACAAGGGCGTCCGCGAAAAACTCGCCATCCAGGGCATGACTGGCCTCGGCGGCACGCCCGAGGTTCTCGGCGAGGCGATCGAGAACGAGGTCAAGCTGTGGAAGGAAATCGCGCGCACCACCGGCATGAAGCTCGGCGAATAAATCGCGCTGCGGCTAACGCCGCGGAAGCGCCACGACGTTCGAGCGGGGATCGACGACCCGCTCGATCGCCTCCGCAAGGTCCGCGCGCCGGAATGGTTTGTCGAGACGCGGCAGGTCGAGTGCGGTGTCGCCCGCCCCGGTGTAACCGGTGATCAGCAGCAGCGGCAGGTTGGGGCGCAACTGCCGCACGTGCTCGGCCAGCGCAGCGCCGTCCATGCGCGGCATCTTGTAATCCGTGATCAGCATGTCGAGCGACAGGCCGGGCAGTTTCGACAGGGCCACGGACGCGCTCGGCGCCTCGAAGACGATATGGCCCATGTCGCGCAACATTTCCGCCGTAGCGGACCGCACGAGATGTTCGTCATCGACCAGCAGGATCGACAATTGACGTATGGCGCGCATCGGCTCATCGGCGCCGTGATGGCGCGTGCGCACCGCCGCTTCCGCCGCGACGGGCAGCCAGAGGTCGACGCGCGTCCCCTCGCGCGGCGCGCTGGTGAGGCGAAAGCCGCCGCCGAGTTGCGACGTCAGACCATGCACCATCGACAGGCCGAGTCCCGTGCCCTTGCCGACGTCCTTGGTCGAATAGAACGGCTCGACGGCGCGCGACAAGGTCGCCTCATCCATGCCGACGCCCGTGTCGATGACCGACAGCCGCACGTAGACGCCCGGTTTGACCTGCGGCACTTCTCCGGGGCTCAGCGCCGCAGAGGTGGCGGCGATCGTCAACACGCCGCCGGACGGCATGGCGTCGCGCGCATTGACGCAGAGATTGAGGATGGCGAGTTCGAGCTGGTTGGGATCGACAAGCGCCGCCGGCAGGTCTGAATCGCAACGCATGCGCAATTCGACACCCGACCCGAGCGAACTGGTGACGAGATCCCGCATGCCGTCGAGCAGGCTCCCGACATCGACAGCGCGCGTCTGCAGAGATTGGCGGCGCGCGAAGCCGAGCAGCCTCTGGACCAGCGTCTTGGCGCGTTCGGCAGATTCCAGTGCGCCGCCGATCAACCTCGCCTCACGCGCATCGCTGCCGTAGCGGCGACTGAGGAGATCGAGGACGCCCGTGATGGGCGTCAGCAGATTGTTGAAGTCATGCGCAACGCCGCCGGTGAGTTGACCGAGCGTCTCGAGCTTCTGCGCTTCGTGCAATTGCGCGAGCGCGGCCTCGCGCTCCTTCGTGGCCGTATCGATGCGTTGCGCCAGCGACTCCGTCAGCTCGCGCAACTCGTTTTCCATCTTGCGCCGCGGCGAGATGTCATTGAACAGCACGGCGACGCGGTGAGCCGCGGGATCTCCGACGCGGAAGGCGTAGACATCATACCAGCGATCGAGCCCCTGCGCGTAGCTCTCGAAGCGCACCGCTTCGCCCGTTCTGGCGACGCCGCCATAGGTGTCGAACCAGTGCTCGTCGTGATCGGGCAGGAACTCGCGGACACGCCGGCCGAGCGCATCGGTGAGCCCCGTCTGTCGGACGAAGGCCGGGTTCAACTCCACGAATTCGTAATCGACGCCCCGGCCGTCCTCATCGAAAAACATTTCGATGATGCAGAAACCGGCGTCGATCGACTCGAACAGCGAACGGTAACGATCCGCGCCTTCATGCAATTCCTGGAGACGCGCGCAGGCTTCATATTGGCGGCGGCGCCCCCGCAAGGCCGATTGCGCAAGACTGACCAGCGTCGTCGGATGAAAGGGGCGCTCCAGAAAAGTCACATTGCCGAGCAGCCCGAGAAAACGCGCCGAAGCCGGATTGCGCTCGAGCCCGCCGCCTCTCTTGGTGAGAAGGATGAACGGCATGTCCGACCATTCGGCCTGCGCCTCGATCCAGGCGAAGAGCGGGCTGGCGTCCGCCGTCAGAAGTTCTTCTTCCGTCACCACGACGAACCCGGCGCCGCCGCGCAACGTCTCGATCAGGTGCGGGATCGACGCGCAGGCGATCGACTCGATGCCGGATTCCGCCAGCACCGACGCCGCCACCGCTGCATCGCGGCCGCGCGGAGCCAGAAGGATGGCGCGTTCGGAGGCTCCGTGCGGCATCAATCCTCCGGATCCATCAGGCTCTGCGAGTCGCCGACAAGCGTCGGAACGCCGCGCAGCACGCCCTGGAACGTCACGAGCGGATCGCCAAGCGTCACGCCGCGCGCATCGATCTGATATTCGCGGATCGTGTCCTCGTGCGCGCCAGTGCGCTTCTTCACGACCGAGATTGCGCGGCGTACGCGCCCCACCGCCTCGAAGTAGCGCAGCAGGATCACCGTGTCGGCAAGATAGGTGACATCGACCGGCGAGCGCATGTCGCCGACGATGCCGTGTTGCGCCACCGTCAGGAAAGTCGTCGCGCCCTGGCGATTGAGAAACTGCAGCAGCTCGTGCATGTGCAAGACCAGCGCGGCCTCGCCCGGCATCGACGCCTGATATCCGTTGAGGCTGTCGATCACGATGGTGCGCGCGCCGATCACCTGCACGCAATGCCGGACACGTTCCGAAAACTCGCCCGGCGTCAGTTCCGCCGCATCGACCTGCTGGAGCACCAGCTGCCCGGCGTCGATCATCGCCTGCAGGTCGACGCCGACTCCCTTGGCGCGATCGATCAGCAGGCCAAGCTCTTCATCGAAGATGAACATCGCGGCCTTCTCGCCGCGGCTGATGGCGTTCGCGACGAATGTCATCGCCAGAGTGGACTTGCCTGTGCCGGACGGACCGAGAACGAGGACGCTCGACCCACGTTCGATGCCGCCACCCAGCAGTGCATTCAGCTCCACGGACATCGACGCCAGGACTTCGCTTTTGTAGCTCGAACGATGCTCCGCAGAGACCAGGCGCGGAAACACCCGCACTCCGCCGGTCTCGATCGCCATGTCGTGGTAGCCGCCACGAAAGCGACGGCCGCGGTATTTGATGACGCGCAGCCGCCGCCGCTCCGGGCCGTAATCGGGCGAGAGCTCATCGAGCCGGATCACGCCATGCGCGACGCTGTGGACGGTCTTGTCCTGCGTGTCGGTGGTGAGATCGTCGAGCAGCACGACGGTCGCCTGCTGGCGGGCGAAATAGTGCTTCAGCGCAAGCACCTGCCGCCGGTAGCGCAGCGAGCTTTGCGCGAGCAGACGGATTTCCGACAGGCTGTCGAGAATGACCCGGCTGGGCCTGACCCGCTCGAACACCTCGAAGATCCGTCGCGTCGTTTCTCCCAATTCGAGATCCGACGAGTAGAGCAGGCTCTGTTGCTGCTCGTCGTCGAGCAAGCTTTCGGGCGGCACAAGTTCGAAGACATCGATGGCGTCCAGAGACCAGCCATGCGAGGTGGCGCTCGCACGCAACTCGTTCTCGGTTTCCGACAGCGTGATGTAGAGCACCCGCTCGCCCCTGGCCGATCCCTCGAGCAGGAACTGCATCGCAATCGTCGTCTTGCCGGTGCCGGGGCTTCCTTCCAGCAGGAAGACGCGTCCACGCGACAGGCCGCCCGACAGGACATTGTCGAGTCCGGTGATCCCAGTTGGTGCCTGTTCGGGCAACGACATCGTGGAGAGCCCCTGTCGCGTGACGTGCCGGACCAAGACCGGCTTAGCTTGCCAAGTAGACCCACAACGGGCGGCGCGCGCGGACGGTTCCCGTCGTCGCTCAGCTAAAGTCGCCGGGCTAAGCAAGCCCCATTCCCGTGCTCACGGAAGTTTGAGCAAAGGGACTGACAAGCCTTCCGGCGGCGCTATAATGACGCCAAACGGCGCCCAGAGACGCCGGCTTGCGGGGAGGAAGTACATGATGGCGCGCCTGTCTGCCGCTGTTGCGGCGTCGATTTCAGGACTCCTGCTCACCGCCCTGCCCGCCATCGCCGACAAGGATCAGCCACTGGCCGAGCGCAAGGCGCTGTATGCGCCCTGGAATCCTGCCGACATGGCCAAGCGACGCCAGGAGCAGGGTCTGATCGGCCCCGGCACGACGGCGCCGTTTCCGGCTCCGGCCTTCCCGTCCTACCTCAAGAAGCCCGACACCATAGAAAAGCTGATGCCGTCAGCGCGCTCCGCCTCGCGCCAGACGGGCGGACGCACGCCGCTCGGCCTCGTGGAGGCCGGCAAGCACTTGCTGATCGTGGTCGGCGAGATCCGCGATTCCAGACCCAACATGATGGTGCAGGAGGCGATCAAGCGCGCGATGGAAGAGCGCGGCGTGAAGACCACGGTGCTCACCATCTGGGAACTGCTCGGGCTGACGGAGGCCGAATATTACCAATACCGCGACGGCATCCGCACCTACTCGATCGCCGACGGCCAGCGCGAGCTGGAATATTTCTTCAACTACACAGGCTTCGTGCCGGACCCGACGAAGGGCCGCGACTGGGTGCGCCAGCAGGATCCGGAGCTCTACCAGGCGACATGGGCGGCGCCGAAGTTCGACAATCCGCGCTATTCGCAGATCGCCAAGGACTACAACGACCTCGTCCCCGAGCGCCTGAACGCCTGGCTCGACAAGCATCCCGAGATCAGCTGGATCGTCTGGCGTTCGGGCAACCGCCCTAACACGCGCAAGATGCTCAAGCAGCATGGCGAGCGTTTTCTCGGCAATTACACCTATGTCGATCTCTTCGACCTGATGGGACAGGTTCCGGATTTCCCGGCCGATGTCTGGCGTCTCGTGGAATCAAAGACCATCGAGCCGCTGGGCTATGTCGACCGCGCCGAAGTCACCGATCCGGAAGGCACGGCCTTCGGCTACGACATCACCGAGGAAGCCGCCAAGGGCTGGTCGGAGGGCGTCTACAATCAGGGCCATCTCTACATGTTCCCGCCGCAGGCGACGGGCCGCACGCCCTATTCCATGGTGGAATATCCGGTGATGAACGGCCGCTACATCCCGCCCGTGCAGGCCGAGGTGCAGGGCATCATCGCCTCGACGTCGAGCCACGCGGCGACCTATCCACGCGTTGAAGTGCGGGTGAAGGACGGGCTGATCGCCGGCGTCACCGGCGGCGGTCTCTATGGCGAAGGGCTGAAGCTGTTCCAGAACTATCCCGGCACCAAAGAGCTGACATGGCCGATGCAGAAAAAGCCCGGCTACTGGTGGCTTTATGAAGCCGGCATGGGCACCAACCCGAAATACTTCAAGCATCCGGGCGAAGTGATCGACGGCAACAATCTCTCCGAGCGCAATGTCGCGGGCGTCATCCACTGGGCGTTCGGCGCGGAGGTCGCGATGGGCCCCGACATCGTCGGCCCGTGGGCGAAAGAGACCGAGGACTTCACCGCCAAACATAATGTGCCCAAGGGCCATTCCATGCATCAGCACAATCTGCTGCCGACCTATCAGGTGCGCGTGCGCGATCTCGACCAGTGGATCACGCTCGTCGAACACGGCGGCCTGACATCGCTGAAGGACACTTACGCCCGCGCGCTCGCCTCGCGCTACGGCAACCCCGACCGCGTGCTCAACCGCGACTATGTGCCGGAGTTGCCGGGCGTCAACGCGCCTGGAAGCTACGACGAATATGCGCGCAACCCCGGCGCCTATTGGACCCGTTGGGCCGCGGGCATCGAGGACGGCTCCAACAAATTCTTCAAGCCCTGAGCGAGGCGCTGCCATGACCTTCCGCACGTCATCCTGCTTGCTCGCCTGCGCAAGCCTCGTCGCGATCCTCGCGCTGGCGCCGCAAGCGCGCGCCGACAAGAGCCAGCCCATTTCCGAACGCAAGCAGGCGGTCGCGCCGTGGAACCCGGCCGACATGGCGGCGCGTCGCAAGGAGTATGGCCTGATCGGACCGGGCGCGAAAAACGCCGTGCCGCCGCCGGCTTTTCCATCCTACCTCAAGAGACCCGACAACATTGAACAGCTCATGCCAGCGGCGCGCGCCGCCTCGCGCCAGAGCCAGGGTCGCGCGCCGCTCGGACTCGTCGACGCCGGCAAGCATCTGCTGATCGTCGTCGGAGAAATCCGCGATACGCGCCCCAACATGATGGTGCAGGAAGCAATCAAGCGCGCGATGGAGGAGCGTGGCGTCAAGACCACCGTGCTCGCCATCTGGGACCTGCTCGACATGACGCAGGAACAATATCTCGACTTCCGCACCGGCATCCGCACCTACACGATCGCCGACGGACAGCGCGAGCTCGAATATTTCTTCAACTACACGGGCATCACGCCCGACCCCGAGAAGGGCCGCGAATGGGTGCGCGAACAGGATCGCGAACTCTATGACGCGACATGGCCGACGCCGAAATACGACAACGAGCATTACGCACAGCTGGCGAAGAACTACGTCAAGGAAGTGCCGGACCGGCTCGTCGCCTGGCTCGACAAGCACCCCGAGATCGACTGGATCGTCTGGCGCTCGGGCGGCCGCACCAACACGCGCAAGTTCGTGCGTCATCACGGCGAGAAGCTGCTCGGCAATTACACCTATCTCGATCTCTACGACCTGATGAGCCAGGTGCCGGATTTTCCCTCCGACGTCTGGCGCACGATCGAGACCAAGACCATCGAGCCTATCGCCTTCGCGGACCGCGCCGAAGTCACCGATCCGGAAGGCACGGCCTTCGGCTATGACGTTTCGGAGAAGGAGGCCAAGAGCTGGGCCGCCGGCATCTACAATCAGGGCCATCTCTACATGTTTCCCGCGCAGGCCAGCGGGCGTTTCCCCTATTCTCTCGTCGAGTTTCCGGCGGTCATCGACAATTACCAGCCGCTGATCCTGCCGGAGGTGAACGGCGTCGTCGCCTCGACGTCGAGCCATGCGGCGACCTATCCGCGCATCGAGCTGAAGATCCGCAGCGGCAAGATCGCCGAAATCAACGGCGGCGGCCTCTATGGCGAAGGGCTGAAGGTTTTTCAGAACTATCCGGGCACGCAGGACCTTACCTGGCCTTACGCGCCCAAGCCCGGCTACTGGTGGCTGTTCGAAGCCGGCATGGGCACCAATCCGAAATACTTCAAGCATCCCGGCGAAGTGCTCGAGGGCAACAATCTGTCCGAGCGCAATGCGGCGGGCGTGATCCACTGGGCGTTCGGCGCCGAGGCCGCGCAAGGCCCCAACGACACGCGCGAATGGTCGAAGGAGACCAATGAATTCGCGATCAAGAACAACGTGCCGCGCGGCCATTCCATGCATCAGCACAATTTGCTGCCGACTTACCAGCTGCGCCTGCGCGATCTCGATCAATGGGCGACGCTGGTCGAACACGGCGGCCTCGCCGCGCTGAACGACGTCGGCGTGCGGGCGCTCGCCTCGCGCTATGGCAACCCGGACGTGATCCTGCGACGCGATTATGTGCCCGCGCTTCCGGGCATCAACGCGCCCGGCAAGTATGAGGATTACGCCCGCGATCCCGGCGCCTACTGGACGCAGTGGGCGAACAAGATCAACGCCGGCACCTACGAATATTTCAAGCCCTGAGCGGACGCCATGATCAACGAACAACAAGAACCGGATGCCAGCGTTCGCCTCGAAAACGTGTCGAAATATTACGAGACCGCCGCGCAGCGCGTGACGGCGCTTGAGAACCTCTCGTGGGGCGTGAAGCCCGGCGAGGCGGTCGCGCTGATGGGGCCATCGGGCTGCGGCAAGTCGACGATCCTCAACCTGCTCGGCGGCATGGACCGGCCGACCAAGGGCGGCGTTTTCGCGGGCGGGCGCGACGTCGGCGCCATGAGCGAGCGGCAGCTGGAAGATTATCGGCTGCGCAAGGTCGGCTTCGTGTTCCAGTTTTTCAATCTGATCCCCAGCCTGTCGGCGCTCGAGAACCTCGACCTGCCGATGCTGATGGCTGGCATTCCCGCCGACGAGCGCAAAAGGCGCGCCGAGAACCTGCTCGACAGCGTTGGCCTCAAGGCCAAGGGCTACAAGCGACCGGAAGAACTGTCGGGCGGCGAACAGCAGCGCGTCGCCGTCTGCCTCGCACTCGTCAACGATCCGCCGATCATCCTCGCTGACGAGCCGACCGGCAATCTCGACAGCAACAACGCGCGCATCATCACCAACATCCTGATCGATCTTGCCGCGCAGAAGAACAAGACCGTGATCGTCGCCTCGCACGATCCCAAGGTCGTCGAGATTTTCCCGCGCGTCTGCCACATGCGTGATGGCCTGATCGAGCGCGTGTCGTGAGCGCCTCGCCTGCACGCCTCCTCCATGCCGTTCTTGGCCGGCGGCCGTTCGCGGTCTTCGCGCTGGTCACCGGCCTGATCGTCTTCCTGCTCGCCGCCATCACGGTGACGTCGCGCCACGCGATGCAGCGTTATGTCGCCGACCAGATCGAGCGCGTGCCGTGGGACATGTCGATCTACCAGACAGCGGAGATCGGGCTGTCGACGAAGCTCGGCGAAGCAGTCGCTTCCGTGCCGGGCGTCATGCAAACGCAGAAGCTCTATTTCCTGCGCACCATCCTGCCCTACACCACCAAGCCCGAAATCGACGGCGAACAGATCCGCTCGCCATGGATTTCGTTTCTCTCGCCGACCGACCCCTCCATGCTGCCGCCGGACCTGCGGCCTGCGGGACAAGGCGCCGTGCTCGTGCTCGTGGGCTCGAAGGCGCAGATGGGCGATGCTTACCTGCGGCTGCAGGACAAGAAGCAATTCCGTCTCGTCGTCGATCGCAACGACCTCTCGGAGGATGGCGAAGAGGAGCCGCATTCTCATGCAGACGCTGACGATGCGCATGGCGCATCCGGCGATGGCCACGCGCACAGCCACAAGAAGAAGGGCTATGTCATCGTTGAGACGCCGATCGAGCGCGTCATCCGCATCGACTCGAACGAAATCAACCGCTGGTACATGGAGCAGACCTCGTCGCCGACGCTGGTGCCCGAGCTCGGCCTGATCCTCGTCACGCCCTACAACGCCAAGCGCCTCGACGATTTCGACGCCATTTCGCGCGGTATCATTCACGTGCACGACCACGCCGACGTGCATGGCGATCCGGGCAAGTACTTTCCGGAAGTCATCCACCTCGTGCGCGTCGACCGCGACAGCATGGTGTCGGGCTGGGATATCGACGGGTCGTTGACGCGCATCGTGCGCACCGGCTCGCTGCTGACCGACCAGGTGCAGGATCTCACGCAGAGCGCCGCGGTAGACCACAACCTTGGCGCCATGTTCATCCACATGGCCGAGATCGCCCGCAAGATCTCGCTGATCGCCCTGCTCGTCTCGCTGCCGCTGCTGATCATCGCCGGCATCCTGCTCGGCAATCTCGCAAGTCTGCTGCTGCTCAACGAGCGCCGCAAGCTCGGCCTGCTGCGCCTGCGTGGCGTGCGGGGCGCGGACATTGCGCGCACGCTGCTGACAGCCATCGGCGCGGGCGGCGTGATCGGCGGCCTCATCGGCGCGGCGGCCGGAACGCTCATCCCGATGTGGATCTACATGGGGCGCATCCCTTCATTCGAAATGATCCGCAAGGTCCAGGAGCCGATCTATTTGCTGGCTTTCCTGATCATCGGCGTCGCCATCGCGCTGATGAGCGGCTGGCGGCTCGTGCGCGAAGCCTCGCGCGTGTCGCCGCTCGAAGCCTCGCGCCGTGTCGCCACCTTCGAGGGCCGCGCATCGGGCACGTCCTTCGGCGTGCTGCAGGCGCTCGCGCTGGCGCTCGGTTGCGTGAAGCTCGCGGGCTGGATCGGCGGCTGGACGCTGAGCGAGTTCATCTCGGCGCCATGGATCTTCGAGCTCGACCGCGCGCTCGATTTCATCGCCTTCCCGCTGCTCGTCTACGGCATCGTCAGCCTGATCGCCTCAAGCGCGAAGCTGATGAACGCACTCATGGCGCCAGCCGCTTGGCTGCTCGCCGGCCCCTTGCGCGCGGCCTCGCTGAAGCACATCGCGACGCGTCGCCACCGCGCGGCGTCCTTCCTGCTCATCGTCGCCATGCTGGCGACGCTCGC
>JAQGKM010000380.1 GCA_028290125.1 Hyphomicrobiales bacterium
CATCTCATCGCCGCCAACCAGTCGCGCGAACAGCGGCACAAGATCCGCGCCGCCGTGGACAAGGACGGCGTGCTGCTCGGCATCGACAATGAATTCTGGCACGACCAGGGTGCCTATCCGCGCACGCATGCCATGCGCGTCGCCGAGACGACCTGCGGCATCCTGCCCGGCCCCTACAAGCTCGGCGCCTATCGCGCGCTCGGCCATTACAGCCTGACCAACAAGACACCCGCCGCGACCTATCGCGCGCCGGGCCGCTACGAAACGAATTTCGTGCGCGAGCGCCTGCTCGACGCCATCGCGACGCGGCTCGACATGTCGCGTGTGGAGCTGCGCAAGCGCAATCTCATCCGCAAGGACGAGATGCCCTATGCGCGCCCGCTCAGCGTGCTGGAGGATGACGTTTCCTACGACAGCGGCGATTACGCCGGCCTGCTCGACAAGTCGCTCGCGCGCATCGGTTGGGACGAGTTGCAGGAAAGCTTGAAGGCGCGGCGCGCCCAGGGCGAACTCGTCGGCGCCGGCCTTGCGCTGTTCGTCGAAAAGAGTGGGCTCGGGCCGACCGACGGCGCGCATGTGCGCGTCGACACCACGGGCGCCATCGAGGTCATCACCGGCGGCGCTTCCGTCGGACAGGGTTTCGAGACCGTCATGGCGCAGGTCTGCGCCGAAACGCTTGGCGCCGAATATCGCAAGATTCGGGTCATCCATGGCCGCACCGACCGAATCGATTTCGGCATCGGCGCGCATGCCTCGCGCGCCACCGTCATGAGCGCCAACGCCGTGCGTGCGGCCGCCCTCAACGTGCGCGCCAAGGCCCTCGAGGTCGCGGGCGAACTCATGCAGAGCGACCCGCAAGCGCTCGACATCGTCGACGGCGTCATCGCGCGCCGTGACGCGCCGGGCGGCGCCTCGATCTCGCTCGGGCAGATCGCCAACCATCTGCGCCCGGCGTCGCCGACGCGGCGCGGGCGCGATCCGGGTCTCGCCTGCGACGGCTGGTTCGACAGCGAGCACCAGACTTATCCCTACGGCAACCAGATCGCCGTGGTCGCCATCGATCGCGAGACCGGCGCGGTCAAGATCGAACGCTACGTCATCGCCTATGACATCGGCCGCGCCATCAATCCGATGCTGGTGCGGGGGCAGATCCTCGGCGGCTTCGTGCAAGGTCTCGGCGGCGCGCTCTACGAGGAGTTCACCTACAGCCCCGAGGGCGAACCGCTGGCCGTGACCTTCGCCGACTACCTCATGCCGACGCTGAGCGAGACGCCGCCCGTGGAGGTCATCCTCGCCGAAGACGCGCCTTCGACGCGCAACCCGCTCGGCATCAAGGGCGCGGGCGAAAGTGGCATTGCGGCCGTTGGCGCGGCCATCGCGTCCGCGCTCGACGACGCCCTGGGCGTGAGCGGAGCCATCCGGCAATTGCCGGTGACGCCGCAGCGTCTGAAACGAATCCTGCGGGAGTTGGGGAAGTAAGTTTTGCGATTCGGGCGGCGCCGAACGCCCGAATCAGCCTGCCGTAGAGGCGGCGCCGACGAATCGCTTTTCGCGCTACAACGGCGCGGGGCCGAACCAAACAGAAACTAACTCACATCTAAATAGCGGCCAATAATGTACATTCGCCGCAAATTAACCTTTTGTTAACCATGAAAGCCGCTCTCTGGCTCCGTAAGTTAAACGGAGAGTCGCATGGATTCGCGTCAACAAGTCAGGGCCGAACCGGAGCGGACGCTGTACCTCCCGCAAACAGGCGAGGACGGGAAGGCCTATGTCGTGGTGTCACGTCCGGACAGCGAACCGGAAGTCCGCCCGTTTCACACCAAGGAAGAAGCCTGCTTCTGGGCGCGTCAGTGGATGCGTCGCGATCGCATCGCCCGTCTCGAAGGCATCGTCTTCGGCTCTGCCTGGATCGAGGCCGGCGCCAACCAATGACGGAGCGCCTCGCATCTGGCGTGCGCTTCATCAAGACGCCATGATTGCCCCGCAGCCTTGTTGAAGGGCTGGCGCCGAGGTGGTCATGAGCGGAAATTTCATCTCCGAACTTCTCCAGAGCATCACGGAGCGCGGACGCGACCTGCTCGCCAAGGCCCGCGGCCAGGAAGACGCCACCCCCGCCGGTCTGATGCGCCTCGCCGGCGACCTGCTGCGCCGCCGCGGCGAAGCGACCGGTGTCGCGCTGGCGGAAGTCGTCCTCACCCGCTACGCGCATCTTCCCGAAGACGGCCGCCGCGATTTCCTGCAGCATCTCGCGCAGGATTACGGCCCCGACCGGGACCGCCTCGAAAAGGCGATCGACGCCTATCGCACCGACGCCACCGAGATCAACGCGCTCGCCCTGCACGAGGCCGCCGAGCCGCGCCGGCAGGAGCTCATCCGCCGGCTCAACCACTCGCCGGGCGGCACCGCCGCGCTCGTCCACATGCGCGAGGACATCTTCCGCCACGAACGCGACCTGCCGGAACTGGCCGCGCTCGACGCCGACTTCCGGCACCTGTTCTCGTCCTGGTTCAACCGCGGCTTCCTCGTGCTGCGGCCGATCGACTGGAACACGCCCGCCAACATTCTCGAGAAGATCATCCGCTACGAGGCCGTCCACGCGATCCGCAACTGGGAAGACCTGCGCGGCCGCATCGAGCCGCCGGACCGGCGCTGCTTCGCCTTCTTTCACCCGCGCCTCGTCGACGAGCCGCTGATCTTCGTCGAGGTCGCCCTGACGCAGGACATCCCTGACGCCATCGCGCCGCTTCTCGCCGCGACCCGCAGCGGCATCAAGGCGAGCGACGCGACCACGGCGGTCTTCTACTCGATTTCGAACTGCCAGAAGGGACTGCGCGGCATCTCCTTCGGCAACTTCCTGATCAAGCAGGTCGTCGAGGAACTGCGCCGCGAGCTGCCCAAACTATCGACCTTCGTCACGCTTTCTCCGGTGCCCGACTTTGCGCGCTGGCTGGCCGGCGCCTTGTCGAGCGAAACGTCCATCCTGCCGCAGGATCTGCGCGACGCCCTTGCCGAACTGAAGGACGAACCGCCGCACGAACTGCCCGAGTCGCTGAAGCGCCCGATGCTCGCGGCCGCGGCGATCTATTTCACGCAGGCGAAGGCCGCCGGCAACCAGCCGCGCGACTCGGTGGCGCGTTTTCATCTGGGCAATGGCGCGCGGCTCGAGCGCATCGACTGGCAGGGCGACCTCTCCGAGAAGGGAATCGCGCAGGCCTATGGTCTGATGGTGAACTATCTCTACGAGCTCGACGACATCGAAGCGAACCACGAAGCCTTTGCGGATCGCGGCGAAATCATCGCGTCGAGCGAAGTCCGCCAGCACCTGCGACGCAAGGCGGCGGCGCGGGCGCAGGAGAAGACGCCCGAGAAGATGATCGAGAAACCGGCGCCCGAACCCGCAGCGGAATAGCGCCCACGGGTTCCCCGCCAGCCCGAGCTGGTCTATGTTCCGCCGGTTTTCGAACGGGGAGGAACCGGGATCTTGGACGCACAAGAAGAAGCCGTGAACAAGCACACGGCCACGTTTTCCCAGGTTCTCCTGTCCTTCCTCAAGATCGGCGGATCGGCTTTCGGCGGCTCGACGCAGGCGCTGATCTTTCGCGAAGTGGTCGACCGGCGCCAATGGATGAGCGAGCAGCAGTTCCTCACCGGCCAGGCGATCGCCCAGGTGCTGCCCGGCGCCAACCCCGTCAATCTCGCGCTCTACGTTGGCCTGCAGGTGCGCGGCGGGCTCGGCGCCACGGCCGCCGTGCTCGGCATGATCGCCCCGGCCTTCTGCATCATCCTCGTGATGGGCTTCGCCTATCGTGAACTCTCCGGCCAGCCCGCCACGCATTTCGTGCTCGGCGGCGTCGCGGCGGCGGGCGTCGGCGCCACGCTGGCGATGGGCTTCAAGATCGTCCGCAAGATGCCGCGCAAGATCTGGCCCGCAGCCATCGCGCTCGCCGTCTTCGCGGCCATCGGGTTCTTCCGCCTGCCTATGATTCCCGTCGTGCTGATCGCCGTGCCGTTGAGCATCGCGGCCGCCTATTTCGACGCGCGGAGGGCTGGCTGATGGACAATCGCCTTCTCGGACTGCTCATCGTCTTTGCGCCGCTGTCGCTGCTGTCCTTCGGCGGCGGACAGGCGATCGTCGCCGACATGCAATACCAGATGGTCGACGTGCACGGCTATCTTTCGAACCAGCAGTTCTCGGACCTGTTCGCAGTGTCGCGCGCCGCGCCGGGACCGAGCACGCTGATCGCCGCGCTGATCGGCTATCAGGTCTATGGTATCTGGGGCGCGCTGTTCAGCTGCGTCGCGGTGTTCCTGCCTTCGTCGCTGCTGGTCTACGGCATTGCGAGCTGGTGGCAGCGCCATCGCGTCTCGCCGCTCAAGATCGCGGTCGAACGCGGCCTGGCACCCGTCGCCGTCGGGCTGATCTTTGCGGGCGCGCTCGCGGTCATTCGCGCGGCTCATGTCGGGCCGCTCGAAGCCGCGACGCTCGCGCTCTGCTGCGCGCTGTTCTACTTCACCAAGATCGGCTCCTACACGGTCGTCCTCAGCGTCGCGCTGGCGTTCTTCGCCATCCATCTCGTCATGTGATTGCAGCGCAACCATCGTGCTGCGCTTGCGTTTTTTCCACGCGGGCCGCGCCGTTGCGCGGGGTCGCTTTGGAGACACGCATGCATCAGGGCGATGACGAGAACATCCGGCGCAAGGCTTACGAACTCTGGGAGAGCGAAGGCCGTCCCGAAGGGAAGCACGACGAGCACTGGAGTCGTGCGCATCAGAATTTCGCGCAGGACAAGGGCGCGGCCGAAACGTCTGGAGAGACGCCCGACACCGCCTCGCCCAAGGCGG
>JAQGKM010000383.1 GCA_028290125.1 Hyphomicrobiales bacterium
CTGCGAGCGACTGGTATGGACCGCTGCGTTTCCTGGCCTGGATCGCGATTGTCGCCATTCTCGCCTCGGTGATGGTCGGCTATGTCGCCTTCGGGGCATTCATCGCCGAGCAGATCGTCTGGGTCGCGTTCGTCGGTTGCGTGGCCTACATGCTCATCGTTCTCGCCAACGAGGGGTTTGAGGTCGCGCTGCGTCCGCCGGCTCCCGTTGCGCTCGCCATGATGTCGAGCCTCGGCCTGCGGCGTGAATCGCTGCAACAAGTGGCTGTGCTGCTGGCGGGCGTTTCGAGCCTCTGCATCATCGTGGCGGCGATACTTCTAATTCTCGCGCCGTGGGGTATCGAATCCGAGGACATGGTCTCGAATGTCCGTTCGGCCTTCTTCGGCTTCAAGATCGGCGACGTCACCATATCGCTGTCGAGCATCGTGCTGGCGCTGATGCTCTTCGGCGCCGCGCTGTTTGCGACGCGTACGCTGCAGCGCTGGCTCGAACGCAAACTGCTGCCGCACACGCAGCTCGACACGGGCTTGCGCAACTCCATTCGCACCAGCATCGGCTATGTCGGATTCATTCTGGCGGCGGCGCTGAGCTTCGGCACGCTTGGCTTGTCATTTGAAAAGCTCGCCATCGTGGCTGGCGCGCTTTCCGTCGGTATCGGTTTCGGCCTGCAATCCATCGTCAATAATTTCGTCTCGGGGCTGATCCTGCTCTGGGAGCGGGCGATCCGCGTTGGCGACTGGGTCGTGGTGGGCGACGAGCAGGGCTATGTGCGGCGGATCAACGTGCGCTCGACCGAGATCGAAACTTTCGATCGCGCGACGATGATCGTGCCCAACTCCAATCTCGTCACCGGCGTCGTGAAGAACTGGGTGCGCGGCGACAAGGTCGGGCGCATCAAGATTCCGGTGGCGGTCAACCTCGTCGCCGATCCGGAGAAGGTGCGCGAGACCCTGATCGAAACCGCTAAGGCGCATGAGCTCGTCGAAAGAATTCCGGCCCCTAACGTGATGTTCATCTCGATGAGCGAAACCTTGCTGAAATTCGAGCTCCTCTGCTTCGTCAGCGACGTCGAAAAATCCGCCCGCGTGAAAAGCGATCTCTATTTCGCCATTCACGCGCGCTTCAAGGCGAACGACATCGGCATCTCGCCGCCTGCCGGCGCACCCGCGCCGCCGGCGGTCGTCAACATTCACGGTCTTGAGAAACTCGGCTCGATTCTCGAAGCCAAATCGTAAGGATCTCAGCAAAACATGCGCCGCTTCGTCACCCGTCTGTCGGTTCTCTCCATCGCTCTCGCGCTCGCCGCCTGCTCGTCCTCGCCGGTCGGCTTCACGCTGTCGGGCGAGCCGGGCTTCTACAAGAAACTCAACGCCAGCACCGCCAAGGTCGACACCGTCGCGGCGCGCGACATGATCTCGATCTATCGCGCCAACAAGAATCTGGCGCGGCTCACCATCGATCCGGCGCTGCAGAAAGCCGCCGAAGAACAGGTGCTCGCCATGGCGCGCGCCGACCGCATGAGCCATGAGGTCGGCGGCTCGCTGATGTCACGGTTGAACGGTCGTCTCGATCACACGCGCGCGGTCGAGAATATTTCGGCGGGCTATCACACGCTGGCGGAAGCGTTCTCGGGCTGGCGCGATTCGCCGGCGCACAACAAGAACATGCTGAACCCGGAGATGCGCCGCATGGGCATCGCCACAGCCTACGTTCCGGAGTCGAAATACAAGGTTTACTGGGCGCTGATCCTGACGGACTGAGCCGTCGCGCAATCAAGACCGGCGGGACCGCCGCCGGCGAGCCAGTGCGCGAGAAACGCCCGCAGCCATTGCGCGACGGGCGCGTCGTGCAGGTGCCAGCCTTCGAGATGCGCGTGGCGGGGATGCGCGCCTGGCTCTTCCGTCGCGCGTTCCAGGGCGCGGACGGTCCAGCGGCACATCATCGCGTAGGTCACCTCGGGGTGGAATTGCAGGCCATAGGCGCTGTCGCCATAGCGGCAGGCCTGGACCTCGTAATGCTCGCCGGTCGCCAGCAGATCGGCGCCGCACGGCAGGTCGAAGCCCTCCCGATGCCAGTGATAGACGCGCGTCGGGAACGGCGCGTTGCATAGCCGGTGGCCTTCGCCCGTCGGGTCGATGGGATGGTAGCCGATCTCGACGCGGCCATGCGGATGACGGTAGACGCGCTTGCCGAGATGGCGCGCCAGCATCTGCGCGCCGAGGCAAAGCCCCATGAACGGCTTGTTTTCGGCAAGCGGGACGCCGATCCAGTCGATCTCGCGCCGCACGTAGTCGTCGCTGTCATTGGCGCTCATCGGCCCGCCGAACACGATGGCGCCGGCATGATCGCGCAGGGTGTCGGGCAGCGGGTCGCCAAAGCGGGGACGGCGAATGTCGAGTTCGTAGCCGGCGTTGCGCAGCAGATAGCCGATGCGTCCGGGTGTCGACAATTCCTGATGGAGGATCATCAGGATGCGTTTCGGAGAATCTTGCAAGGCGACGCGATCGAGCATGTGCTTCAGAATGCAGGCGCCGACGTTCGCATGCAAGACTTGCGCCTGCGGAGAATGCGCGCAGGCTGCGCAATCCTTATGCCTTGCGGCTTTCCTGCAACCGTTGGACGACCGGCAGAAGCCACGCGCGCGGCGTCAGGCCCGCCAGAATGCGTGACGCCTTGTTGGTCCAGCCGGGCACGATGACGCGTTGTCCGGCCATCAGGCCCGCGAATCCGGCCTCCGCCACGGCGCGCGCCGACATCGGACGCATCGTGTCGAAGATCGCAGCGTCGAGCCCTGCGCGCGTCTGGAAACCGGTGGCGGTCGGCCCCGGACAGAGCACGCAGACGCGCACGCCCGACACCTTCATCTCCTGCGCCAGCGCCTCGCTGAACGAGAGCACGTAGGCCTTGGTGGCGTAATAAACCGCCATGTTGGGGCCGGGCAGGAAGGCGGCCGTCGAGGCGACCTGCAGCAGTCCGCCGCGCGCCTGCGTGATCTGCGGCAGGAATCTCAACGTGAGGTCGGTCAGCGCGCGGATGTTGAGATCGATCATCTCGAGTTGCGCGGCGCGGTCGAGCGCCGCGGCCCTGCCGTGCAGGCCAAAG
>JAQGKM010000387.1 GCA_028290125.1 Hyphomicrobiales bacterium
CGTGCCCGTTGATGCCGATGATCTTGTTCATCAGCTCGATGTGGAAGCCGTTCATCACCGACATGACGACGATGAGCGTGGCGACGCCGAGCATGATGCCCGCGAAAGAGAAGCCCGCGATCACGGACACGAAACCCTGCGCCCGCCGCGCCCGCAGATAGCGGAAGGCGATCATCCACTCGTAACGCGAAAAGGCGCGCGCCGAGACGGGATCGGGCGCGAGCGCTGCGTGGGTGGAGTGTTCGGCAGTTGCGGTCAACGAGCAGCACCCTTTGTCGCGTGCGAACCTTCTCCCGCGCTGGCGGCAGAAGGCGTCATGCGCAGCATGACGGATGAGGGCCTTGCATGCGGGCGAGACTGCGGACCATGGCCAGCGCCCTCACCCGGCGTGCTCCGCACGCCACCCTCTCCCACTCCCGCGGGAGAGGGTTGACCGCACGCATGACCCAGATTCATCCTCACCCCTTCCGCCCGGCGGCAAGCTTGTTCACCACCTCGTCCAGCGACATGACTTCGCGCTCGCCGGTCCGGCGATGCTTCACTTCGACTTTGCCGTCGGCGAGACTCTTCGGTCCGGCGATGACCTGCAGCGGCAGGCCGATCAGGTCCATGGTGGCGAATTTCGCGCCGGGGCGCTCGTCGCGATCGTCGTAGAGCACGTCGAAACCGGCCTTGGTGAACTGGTCGTAGAGACTCTGGCAGGCCGCGTCCGTCGTCGCGTCGCCGGGCTTCAGATTGGCGAGCCCAATGTCGAAGGGCGCGACGCTGTCGGGCCAGATGATGCCGTTGTCGTCGTGGTTGGCCTCGATCAGCGCGGCGACGAGCCGCGACGGGCCGATGCCGTAGGAGCCCATCTGGACCGGCACTTCCTTGCCGTCAGGTCCGTTCACGACGGCCTTCATCGGCGCCGAGTATTTCGTGCCGAACGAGAAGATGTGTCCGACCTCGATGCCGCGCGCGGAAACCTTCGCGTCATCCGGCAGCGCCTCGAAGGCGGCGGCGTCGTGCATCTCGGAGGTCGCGGCGTAGTTGGCGGTCCAGCGGTCGACCTCCGCCTGCATCACGCCGCGATCGTCGAAGTCGACATCGGCTGGCGGAGTCGCGAGCGACAGGTAGTTCTGGTGACAGAAGACTTCGCTCTCGCCCGTTGAGGCAAGGATGATGAACTCATGGCTCAGGCTGCCGCCGATCGGGCCCGTGTCGGCCACCATGGGAATAGCCGTGAGACCGAGCCGTGCGAAGGTGCGCAGGTAGGCGACGAACATCTTGTTGTAGGAATGCCGCGCGCCCTCCGCATCGAGGTCGAACGAATAGGCGTCCTTCATCAGGAATTCGCGCGAGCGCATGACGCCGAACCGCGGGCGCACCTCGTCACGGAACTTCCACTGGATGTGATAGAGATTGAGCGGCAGATCCTTGTAGGAGCGCACATAGGCGCGGAAGATCTCGGTGATCATTTCCTCGTTGGTCGGCCCGAACAGCATGTCGCGCTCATGCCGGTCGCTGATGCGCAGCATCTCCTTGCCGTAGTCGTCATAGCGGCCGGACTCGCGCCACAGATCGGCCGACTGGATGACCGGCATCAGCAGTTCGATGGCCCCTGCCCGGTTCTGTTCTTCGCGCACGATGGCGTTGATCTTGTTAAGGACGCGCAGCCCGAGCGGCAGCCAGGCATAGATGCCGGCCGATTCTTGCCTGATCATGCCGGCGCGCAGCATCAGCCGATGCGAGATGATCTCGGCTTCTTTCGGCGTTTCGCGCAGGATCGGCAGGAAGTAACGGGAAAGGCGCATCTTCAAATCCAGATTTTCAGGGAAGAATCATAATGTGTCGGGCGCATGACCGGCGCATTCGGGCATCAAACGCAAACCCCGCCAAAACACAAGACGCGCCCCCGTGAAGAGCGGCGCGCAATCAGGCGCCCAAGCCATTGCCAAGGTTATGTTTTGGCCGAAAAGGTATAGTTCAAACATGAACTTACATGCGCCGCTTAATCTTTGCGCACTCTGCACAACGCTAGTGACAAGGCCAAAAATGATGGATAGAGTTCGCTGGCTAATCCGAAAGGAGGCCGCTTTCGGGAAAACCCGAGATCGTGCTGCAGTCCAAGTCGCGGGAGGAACCTCTACCGGTGCGGACCATAAGGCGGACGCTGAGTCGCCGTTGGTTCGTGAGCTGCGCAAGCAGCCATAAGAAGGCCGGTATAGGGCGAGACAAGGAGCCTGATAAAGCAAGGTATCAACCTCGGAGGGGGCTGATCCTTGCTTTTATTTTGTCCGCGATTCCGCGCCTTCGCCCAGATCGGGTCAGACGTCGCCCCGCGCCCAGCGCGCTTTCGTCTCCGCCTTGTGATCCTGAAAGCGTCTCTCGGCGATCGCCGCGCGCATGCCGGCCATCAGCTCCTGGTAATAGGCGAGGTTGTTCCAGGTCAGCAGCATCATGCCGAGAATCTCGTTCGAGCGGACGAGGTGGTGCAGGTAAGCGCGCGAATAGTCGCGGGCCGCAGGACACGACGACATCGGGTCGAGCGGGCGCGTGTCGGTCGCGTGTTTGGCGTTGCGCAGATTGACCTTGCCGGCATGCGTATAGGCCAGCCCATGGCGCCCGGCGCGCGTCGGCATGACGCAGTCGAACATGTCGACGCCGCGCGACACGGATTCGATCAGATCGTCGGGCGTGCCGACGCCCATCAGGTAGCGCGGCTTGCCCTGCGGCAGATGCGGTTCGACGACCTCGATCATCTCCAGCATCACCGCCTGCGGTTCGCCGACCGCGAGCCCACCGATGGCGAGACCGCCGAAATCCATGTCGGCCAGCGCCTTGGCGCTTTCGACGCGCAGGCGCGGCACCGCCCCGCCCTGCACGATGCCGAAGGTCGTCTGCCCCGGCTGGCCGGCAAAGGCCTTGCGTGAGCGTTCGGCCCAGCGCAGCGACAGCCGCATGGCGCGCTCAGCCTCTTCGTCCGAGCAAGGCAGCTTCACGCATTCATCGAACTGCATCTGGATGTCGGAGCCGAGCAGCGCCTGGATTTCCATCGAGCGCTCGGGCGTCAGCACGTGCTTGGCGCCGTCGATATGAGATTGGAACGTGACGCCGTTTTCGTTGAGCTTGCGGAGCTTGGAGAGCGACATGACCTGAAACCCGCCGGAATCGGTGAGGATCGGGTGCGGCCAGTTCATGAACTTGTGCAGGCCGCCCAGCTCCGCGACGCGCTCCGCGCCGGGGCGCAGCATGAGATGGTAGGTGTTGCCGAGAACCACGTCGGCGCCGAGCGCGCGCACCTGATCGGTGTACATGGCCTTCACGGTCGCGGCCGTGCCGACCGGCATGAAAGCGGGCGTGCGGATCTCGCCGCGCGGCATCGAGATCGCCCCCGTGCGGGCGGCGCCGTCACGGGCGTGGACGGAAAAAGTGAAGGCGGCGGTCTCGTTCAATGTTCTGTCTTCCGTCATGCGCGCAACGCTGCGCAGCGCCGGTGCGCGCTCGCGTCATTGCTCAGTTTGAGCTAGCGTGACCTGTTTGCGGGCGAAAGCAGCAGGCGTCGGAGGCCGCGCCGACCGGGGATCTGGCCACCCCGGCA
>JAQGKM010000395.1 GCA_028290125.1 Hyphomicrobiales bacterium
GAGCGGGACGAACGTGAGGCTCTCGTCGATGCCAGCCATCACTGCTGCCTCGCGAACGTGTTGCACGAGTCGATCTGGCCAGACTTGAGCCCGCGCTGCAGCCATTGCACACGCTGCGCCGAGGAGCCGTGCGTGAACGAATCCGGCACCACGGAGCCGCGCGACGATTGCTGCAGACGGTCGTCGCCGATCGCCTGCGCGGTCGCGACAGCTTTCTCGACGTCGCCTTGTTCGAGGATCTTCCACTTCTTGTCGGCGTTCGACGCCCAGACGCCCGCAAGGCAATCGGCCATCAGTTCGATGCGCACGGAAATGCGGTTGGCGTCGGCGCGGTCGCCGCTCTGCTGCTGGGCGCGTTGCGCGCGCGTCAGGATGCCGAGCTGATTTTCGACATGATGGCCGATCTCGTGCGCGATGACATAGGCGTAGGCGAAATCGCCGCCGCCACCGAGCTTGCGCTTCATGTCGTTGAAGAACGACGTGTCGAGATACACGCGCTGGTCGGACGGGCAATAGAATGGCCCCATCGCCGATTGCGCGCGCCCGCAAGCCGACGCCGTCTGCCCGCTGAACAGCACGAGGCGCGGCGCGGTGTATTTGATGCCCTTCTGGGCGGGCAGGATCTCGTTCCAGACGTCTTCGGTCTGCGCGAGAATCGCCGAGACGAACCGGCCGGTGTCGTCGGTCGGCGGCGTGGTCGTGCGATTGCTGGCCTGACGCTGCGGCTCGACATAGCCCGAGCGCGAGCCGCCGGTCGCCATTTCGGCGCCGCTGATGAGAATGCGCGGATCGATGCCCAGCGCATAGCCCAGAATGCCCAGCACGATCATCGTGCCGATGCCGAGCCCGCCGCCGCCGAACGACAATCCGCCGCCGCCACCGCCGCCGTTATCATCGCCACGGCGGTCCTCGATATTTCCGGACTGGCGGAAATCTTCCCATCTCATCGACGCTGTCTCCCAACGCTGCCTCTTCCGGCAACGCATAGCCCCGTATTAGGTCCCGGTCCGGCGTTCATGCCAGCCCGCGTTCGGCGAGCGCCTTGCGCAGCGCCCGCATGTCCGCCCAGGCGTAGCGTTTGGCCGCCGGCGCCTTGAGCAGGTAGTCGGGATGCAACATGGCGATGGCCGGCACGATTTTCGAGTCCGGCAAAGCCAGCTCCAGCCATTTTCCGCGCGCCCGCACGATCGGCTCTTTCGCGCCGAGCACCGCGCGCGTCGGCAGATCGCCCAGCGCCACGACGATGTCGGGCGCGGCGAGCTCCAGATAGCGCCTGAGGAAAGGTTCGCAAATCGCGATCTCGGTCGGCGTCGGCGGCTTGCCGCCGGCCGGGCGCCACGGCACGAGATTGACCAGATGGACGCGTGCGCGGTCGAGCCCGACGCCCGCCAGCATGGCGTCGAACAGCACGCCGGAGCGGCCCGCGAGAACCTGCCCGGAGCGGTCGCCGTCCGCGTCCGGCGCCCCGCCGATGAAGAGGATCCGGGCGTCTGGCGCGCCTTGCGCGAAAGCCAGATTGGTCGCCGAGCGCTTCAGCGAGCAGCCGTCGAAGCCGGCGAGCGCATCCTTCAGCGAATCGAGGCTCGTCGCCGCGCCGGCGAGCGCCCGCGCTTCGGCCAGCGCATCCTCGGGAGAAACCGCGCCTTGCGGCGTGGCGGCGCGAACGGGGAGGGGATCGGGGCTGAGGCGCGGGGCGATTCGCGCAGCCGGGCGGGGACCGTCGGGCGCCGCTTCGGCCGGGAGGGCGGCCATTGGAGCCGGAGCGGCCTCCGGCGGCTGCGCGGCCTTTGCGGCGGCCTCGGCGAAATAATCGCGTGGCGCGTCGCCGACCGCGACGTCGACCCCCATGTCGCACAGCCAGCGCAGCGCGGCGGCGAGTTCGTCCGCGCCCGCGCCGCTCATCTTTTCGGCCGATATGTCATCCCGCGACAGCATGGCTTTCCTCTAGCACCTTCAGCCCGGTTGCGCGAAGCCTGCGGGCGGCTACAAGAAGCACGCCTTGTTTTCAGGCGAAAATGGTTCATTTATGAACCAACGGGTTGGCGCCTGTGGCGCAGCTCATGCATCATTGGCGGGCGGGTTGTCCCGCGCCGGGGGAGAATGGGAATGGCCGAGCCAGCCGACATGCCGCGCGAGGGCATGGATTTCGATGTCGTCGTCGTGGGCGCCGGTCCCGCGGGCCTCGCCGCCGCCATCCGCATCAAGCAACTCGCGCCCGACACCTCCGTGGTCGTGGTCGAGAAGGGCTCGGAGGTCGGCGCGCATATCCTCTCGGGCGCGGTGATCGACCCGACCGGCCTCGACCGCCTGTTGCCGGACTGGCGCAAGGACGCCGACGCGCCGCTGAAGACGCAGGTCAAGGAAGACCGCTTCTACATGCTGGGTCATTCGGGCGCGCTGCGGCTGCCCAACTTCCTCATGCCGCCGCTGATGAACAACCACGGCAATTACGTCGGCTCGCTCGCCAATGTCGCGCGCTATCTCGCCGTGCAGGCGGAGGCGCTCGGCGTCGAGATCTATCCGGGCTTCGCCGCCGCCGAAGTGCTGTATGGCGACAAGGGCGAAGTCGTCGGCGTCGCGACCGGCGACATGGGCGTGTCGCGCGAGGGCGACCCGAAGGACAGCTTCACCCGCGGCATGGAGCTGCGCGGCAAATACACGTTTTTCGCCGAAGGCGCGCGCGGGTCGCTGTCGAAACTGGTGATCGCGAAATATGCGCTCGATGCGGATCGTGAGCCGCAGAAATACGGTATCGGGCTGAAAGAGCTCTGGCAGATCGCTCCGGGCCAACACAATCCCGGTCTCGTCATGCACTCCTTCGGCTGGCCGCTCGATGCAACCACCGGCGGCGGTTCGTTCCTCTATCACCTCGAAGACGGCCTCGTGTCGGTCGGCTTCGTCGTGCACCTGAACTACAGCAATCCGACGCTGTCGCCGTTCGATGAATTTCAGCGCTTCAAGACCCATCCGGCGATCGCGCCGATCTTCGAGGGCGGCAAGCGCATCGCCTATGGCGCGCGTGCGATCACCGAAGGCGGCTGGCAATCGGTGCCGAAGCTGACCTTCCCGGGCGGCGCGCTGATCGGCTGTTCGGCGGGCTTCGTCAACGTGCCGCGCATCAAGGGTTCACACAACGCGATCCTGTCGGGCATGCTCGCGGCGGAACACGCCGTCGTCGCGCTGAGTGAAGGCCGCGCCAATGACGAACTGGCGGCTTACGAAAACGAATGGCGCAAGAGCGACATCGGCCGCGATCTCTATCGCGTGCGCAATGTGAAGCCGCTGTGGTCGAAGCTCGGCACCTATGCGGGCATTGCGCTCGGCGGTCTCGACATGTGGATGAACCAGCTGCTTGGCGTTTCGCCCTTCGGCACCCTGAAGCACGGCAAGCCCGACCACGCGACGCTGAAGCCGCTCGCCGACGTGAAGCCGATCACCTATCCGAAGCCCGACGGAAAACTCTCCTTCGACAA
>JAQGKM010000022.1 GCA_028290125.1 Hyphomicrobiales bacterium
AAACTGGTGCCGCGAAGTCGACCGTCCCTATCGCGCGAAGACGTGGGAAATGGGCCCGGGCTTCTCGCGCACTGATCCGATCGGTTGATTGTTGCTCGTCATTGCGAGGAGCGCAGCGACGCGGCAATCCATCTCACGCACCGTAAGATGGATTGCTTCGCTGCGCTCGCAATGACGACGCGAAGGGAGTGAATACATGACCAACAAATCAAAAGCGCTCGGCCTGCTGGCGGGCGTCGCGCTCGCGGCGCTCGCGCAGACTGCGAACGCGGCCGACAAGGTGACGATCGCGGTCGTCAACGCATCGAGCGATGCGGGCCTCTTCGTCGCCGACGCCAAAGGCTATTTCAAGCAGGAGGGCATCGAGGCCGAGTTCGTGTCCTTCGACACGGGCGCAAAAATGGTCGCGCCGCTCGGCGCCGGCCAGCTCGACGCCGGCGGCGGCGCCGCGTCGGCGGGTCTCTACAACGCGGTCGATCGCGGCATTCGCATCAAGATCGTGGCCGACAAGGCGCATAACGTGAAAGGCGCCGGCTTTCAGGCCTTCATGGTGCGCAAGGACCTGATCGAGTCCGGCAAGGTGAAGAGCTTTGCGGACCTGAAGGGCATGAAGATCGCCATCACGGGCGCGGGCGGCTCGGACGCCTCCGTGCTGAACGAGGCGATGAAGAGCGCGGGCCTGAAATACGACGATGTCGAGAAGGTCTATCTCGGTTTCCCGCAGCACGTGGTCGCGTTTCAGAACGGCGCGATCGCGGCGAGCATTTCGACGGAGCCGACGGTGTCGAAGATCGTCGAGCTCGGCGCCGCCGTGCGCTACAAGGGCAACGACGAGTTCTATCCAAACGCCCAGACCGCCACGATCCTGATGTCGGGCGATTTCGCGGAAAAGCGTCCGGAAGTCGCCAAGCGCTTCATGAAGGCTTACATCCGCGCGGTGCGCGACTTCAACGGCGCGGTGGTGAATGGTCGGCTGACGGGGCCGGGCGCCGATGAGATGGTGAAGATCCTCGCGAAATATTCGGTGATCAAGGATGAGACCACGCTGCGCACGATGATCGTCCACGGCACCGACCCGGACGGCAAGCTCAACATGGAGAGCCTGAAGAAGGATCTGGCGTTCTTCAAGGAAACCGGCGACGTGACCGGCAAGGTGACGGTCGATCAGGTGGTCGACACGTCGTTCGCCGAAGCGGCGGTGAAGGAGCTGGGGCCGGCGAAGCGCTGACGCCTGCGATTCACGGAGTTTAGTCGCATGTCGTTCCAGGCCTATCTCGACACCATCAAGGCGAAGACGGGCAAGACGCCCGAGCAACTGAAGGACCTCGCCGTCAAGGCCGGCGTCTATGCAGCCGACATGAAGGCCGCAGCGCTCGTGTCGTGGCTCAAGTCGGAGTTCGAGCTCGGCCATGGTCACGCTATGGCGGTCTGGGCTTACTGGAAGTCGAAAGGCTGGGTCTCGGCGCCGAAGTGAATGTCGGATGATTGGAAAGGCGCCCTGCGGGGCGCCTTTTTTTTTGCGGTCTGTTCTCGCGAGGGGCGATGGCTGCGCTTGCGCCTGAAATGGGTTATGCTGCGATGCCTGTTATTGCCGAAGCTGATTTTTTGTAGTAACAAAAATGCAGATTGAGTTTGACGACTGGAAGCGGTTCAAGACGTTCGAGGCGCGAGGTCTCGATATGGCCCGTGCGGGTGAAATCCTCCGTGGGCCCTCGATTTCCTTTCTGGACGAGCGCCGCGCCTATGGAGAAGAGCGTCAGATCACGATAGGGCTCCTGGACGACCGCATGGTCGTTCTTGTCTGGACGCGGCGTAACGAAAACTGCCGAGTCATCTCATTGAGAAAAGCCAATGGACGAGAACAAGCGCAACACGGACCAAGACTGGATCGACCCTGACGATGCTCCGGATCTGAGCACGCCTGAATGGCGGGAGATCATCGACGCCACCCCGGTCAGCCGTGGCCGACCTCGCATCCCGCATCCAAAAATTTCGACAACTCTGCGCCTCGACGCCGACATTCTCGAGCACTTCCGCAAGGGCGGCCCAGGCTGGCAGTCGCGCATCAACGAAGCGCTGCGCGAGAGCATGTTGCGGGCTTAAAGCTGGCGCCCACCCGTCATTGCGAGCGCAGCGAAGCAATCCAGAGGCCGCGCGTGGGGCCTGCATGACGTTCACGCCGCAGACTCGGGCCTGGATTGCTTCGCTCTGCTCGCAATGACGGCGGAGAGGCTTCGGGCGCTGGACGGAATGCCGCATCGCTTGTTGCCGCCAGCAATGCCAGCCCCGTCATTGCGAGCGCAGCGAAGCAATCCAGAGGCCGCGCGCGGGGCCTGCATGAGGCTCACGCCGCAGACTCGGGACTGGATTGCTTCGCTCTGCTCGCAATGACGGCGGAAAGGCTTCCGGCGCTGGACGGAATGCCGCATCGCTTGTTGCCGCCAGCAACGCCAGCCCCGTCATTGCGAGCGCAGCGAAGCAATCCAGCGGCCGCGCGTGGGGCCTGCATGACATTCACGCCGCAGACTCGGGTCTGGATTGCTTCGCTCTGCTCGCAATGACGGTGGAGAGGCTTCGGGCGCCCGATGGATGCCGCATCGCTCGTTGCCGCCAGCAACGCCAGCCCGGTCATTGCGAGCGCAGCGAAGCAATCCAGCGGCCGCGCGTGGGGCCTGCAT
>JAQGKM010000255.1 GCA_028290125.1 Hyphomicrobiales bacterium
CATGACATGCCAGGCGTCGCGATAGGCCTGCGCCAGCGACGCCGCGGGCGCGTCGGGCGCAAGTGTCTCGAAGGCTTGCACGAGCGACAGGCCGACGATGGACAGCATGGCGTCACGCGTCGGCGCCCGAAGCCCATGCGCCGCAAAGGCGCGCGTCTGCGCCTCGACGATGAAATGCTGGCTGTCGACCAGCGTGCCGTCGACGTCGAAGATGACGAGTTTCATGGCTGCCCCGTCATTGCTGTGCAGTTTCACTCATTCGCGGATCGAAAACGTTTGCAAGTGACGCGCGCGATTCCCCTCCCCCTTGCGGGGAGGGGTTAGGGGTGGGGGTCGTGAGGCGCTTGCAGGACGTCCGCAAACCACTCCTTGACCATCGGAAACATGCGTCGACCCCCACCCCGCTCGCTGCTGCGCAGCGAGTCGCCCTCCCCGCAAGGGGGAGGGAAATGGCAGGCGTCGAGGAAAGGATCCGATCAGCGAAGTGTTGAACCTGCACAATGGCGAGCGCAGCGACGAAGCAATCCATCTCACGGCAGCCATGGATTGCCGCATCGCTGTGCTCCTCGCAATGACGAGGCTGAGTTTGCGGGTTCGCATCACAGCTGCGGCAGATGTTCGGCGCCGTCCGGATTGCGCATCTGCACGGCGTTCATCGCCATGGCGAGCAGGCTGTAATAGCCGTTCAGCCCGACGAGATCGATCACGCCGCGATCGCCGAACAGGGCCTGCGCGCGCGCGTAGGTGGCGTCGGACACGCGCCTGTCCTTCATGAGCTCGTTGGTGAAATCATGCACCGCGGCCTGCTCGTCGCTCATGCCGTCAGGCCTGCGGCCGTGGCGGATCGCGTCGACGATCTCGGCCGTCGCGCCCTGCTGCAGCGCAATCTTCGAATGTACGTGCCATTCGTAATCGTTCGACCAGATGCGCGCGATGCACAGGATGGCGAATTCCGACAGCGGGCCCGACAGCGTGCAATCGTAGCGCAGGAACGCGCCGAGAAACTGCGCGCGCTTCATCACCTCGGGGCTGCGCAGCAGCACCTTGAACGGGCCGTCCGGCTCGCGTCCGCGCGTCTCGCGGAAAAAGTCCACGGCGGCGAGCTGCTCTGGCGTGTAGTCGCCCGACGAGAGATCGTTGAAACGCGGCGCGCTCATTCTTCCGGAGCCTCCATGATCGGGTCGTAGCTGGAAATGTCGAAGCCGAAGAGATCGAAGGTCTTCTGCATGTGCGGCGGCAACGGCGCGGTCACGTCGATCGTGCCGCCCTTGGGATGCGGCAGGATGAGCCGGCGCGCCAGCAGGTGCAGCTTGTTCTCGACGCTCGACGGAATCGCGCGCAGCGGATCGGTGCGGCGCGGATCGTTCTCCGGCCGCGCGCCGTATTTCGGATCGCCGACGATCGGATTGCCGATGGCTTCCGCATGGGCGCGCAATTGATGCGTGCGTCCCGTCACGGGCTTCATCGACAGCCAGGCGAGACGCGGCGCGACCTTGTCGACTGTGGTGTAATAGGTGATCGAATGCTGCGCATCCTCTTCGCCATGCTTGGCAACGCGCATGCGCTCGGGATCGCGGCGCTGGTCGCCAGGCTTGCGCGGCCCGCGCTCGTCGCCCATGCCGGCGCCCTTGGCGAGAAACAGCGAGATGCGGCCCTGCGCGGGCTTCGGCACGCCCTCCACGATCGCCCAGTAGATCTTGCGCGTCTGCCGCGAGCGGAACGACTCGCCGAGCTCGGACGCCATCTTGCGAGTCTTGGCGATCAGCAACACGCCGCTGGTGTCGCGGTCGAGCCGATGCACCAGCAACGGACGGTCGCCGTTCTCGCTCGCCATCGACATCAGCATGCCATCGATATGATGCGTGGTGCCGGACCCGCCCTGCACGGCGAGGCCGAACGGCTTGTTCAGCACCATGACGTGCTTGTCCTCGAACAGCACCATGTCGCGGATCGCGCGGACATCCTTGTCGGACGCCACCGCGCGCTTGACGGCGGGCGCTGCGGGCGCGCCGGCCGGAGCCTCGAACTGCAGCGGCGGCACGCGCACGCTGGCGCCCTCCGTCAGACGCGTGGAGGTCTGCGCGCGCGACCCGTCGACGCGCACCTGGCCCGTGCGGCAGATCTTGTTGAGATGGCCGAGCGACAACTCCGGCACGCGGCGCTTGAACCAGCGGTCGAGGCGCATGCCGTCTTCGTCAGCCGTGACGACGAGTGTCTGCACGCCGAAGGCCGGGTTCTTGGTCTTGTCGATATCCTGGCTCATCCGAGCGACCTCACAAGCGCCATGCCGGCGACGAGGCCGATCAGCGACAGAACAATGGATGCGGCGACATAGGCGACGGCGCCTGCCGCCTCGCCCCGTTCCCACATGGAAATGGTCTCGAGCGAAAACGCCGAGAAGGTCGTGAAGCCGCCGAGGACGCCTGTCATCAGAAAGAGGCGCAGCGGCTGCGTGACGCCCTGTCCGGCCTTGACCGACAACCAAGCGGCCAGCGCGCCCATCACGAAGGAGCCCGCGACATTGATGAACAGCGTGCCATACGGAAAGGCGCCCGACGTGTGGCGCAGGGCGACAAGGTTGACGCCATGCCGCAGCGAGCCGCCGAGACCGGCGCCGAGGAAAACGAGGAGAAGGGCCTGCATGGTGTCTCTGTCGGTGAGCCGTCATTGCGAGGAGCGCAGCGACGAAGCAATCCATAAGCTCCACGCGCGGCCTCTGGATTGCTTCGCTTCGCTCGCAAGGACGGCTGAAGCTCGCGCCTCTATAGCCCAGACAGGCCGCAAACGACACGAAAAGATGTCATGCCCCGCCCCGCTCCTTGCGCAGCTTGGCCCAGTAATCCAGCCGTTTGCGGATCTCGCGCTCGAAGCCGCGCTCGACCGGCTCGTACATCTGCTGGCGGCCGAGCGCTTCCGGCCAGTAGTTCTGGCCCGAAAAGGCCTCCGGCTCGTCGTGATCATAGGCGTAGCCCGTGCCATAGCCTTCCGACTTCATGAGCTTGGTGGAGCCGTTCAGGATCACCTTCGGGGGCATCAGCGAGCCATGCGTGCGCGCCAGCGCCATGGCGGCCTTGTAGGCGACATAGCCGGCGTTCGATTTCGGCGCCGTGGCGATGTAGATCACCGCCTGCGCAATCGCGAGTTCGCCTTCCGGCGATCCCAGAAAATCGTAGGCGTCCTTGGCCGCATTGGCGATCACGAGCGCCTGCGGATCGGCGAGGCCGATATCTTCCACCGCCATGCGCACGATGCGACGCGCGAGGAACAGCGGGTCTTCGCCCGCATCGAACATGCGCGCGAGATAGTAGAGCGCCGCGTCGGGATCGGAGCCGCGCACACTTTTGTGCAGCGCGGAAATCAAGCTGTAATGCCCCTCCTGCGCCTTGTCGTAGATCGGCGCGCGACGCTGCACGATCTCCGACAGCTGCGCGGCGTCGAACGTTTCGCCCTCCCCGGCTGCACGCCAGATCTCTTCGGCCAGCGTCAACACGGCGCGTCCATCGCCATCGGCCATGCGCACCAGCGCCTCGCGCGCCGAATCATCGAGCGGCAAGGACCGCCCTTCGATCTCTTCCGCGCGTGCGAGAAGTTTCTGCAGGGCCTCGCCCGACAGCGCGCGAAAGGTCATCACGCGTGCGCGCGACAGCAGCGCGGCGTTGAGCTCGAACGAGGGATTTTCGGTCGTGGCGCCGATCAGCGTGACGGTGCCGTCTTCCATCACGGGCAGGAAAGAATCCTGCTGCGCACGGTTGAAACGATGGATCTCATCGACGAACAGGAGCGTGCCGCGCCCGATCTTTCGGTTGCCGCGCGCGGTCTCGAACACCTTCTTGAGGTCGGCGACGCCGGTGAAAATTGCCGAGATCTGCGCGAAGTCGAGATCGATCTCATTTGCAAGAAGCCTTGCGACAGTGGTCTTTCCTGTCCCGGGCGGTCCCCAGAAGACGAGCGAGCCGAGCGAACCCGAACGAATGAGCCGCGTCAGCGCGCCATCGGGGCCGACGAGATGCTCCTGCCCTGCGACATCGGCGAGCGTTTGCGGACGCATGCGATCGGCCAGCGGACGCGGCGCTGTTCCGCTCAAGCCTGCCTTGTCGAACAAATCGGTCATTTCATCCGTCCCGCGATCCCGTCGCGCGAAAAACCGTTGCATCGCTGCACAGGTAAAAATTATCCCGCAGCGTCATACCGTTAATTATATTGCGACTTTTTTTCGCGCTTCATAGGCTCGCAACATTCCGCGGCAGTGATTCATTTTTCTGCACACGCTCTGGCGACCGCGGCGCGAAGGGAAAGGCCGTCACATGCGTACGATTTCACTCGTGACCCAGAAGGGCGGCTCCGGCAAGAGCACCCTTGCATCATGCATAGCCGTCGCGGCCCAGGAGGCCGGCGAGCGCGTGTTCATCATCGATATGGACCCGCTCAAAACCCTGGTCAATTGGTCCAAGCTGCGCGGCGAAGCCGACATCCCGGTGGAAGTCGTGCCGAGCGCGAAGCTCGCTCAGGTCATCGCCGCGCTCGAGAAGAAGGGCGTCACGCTCTGCATCATCGACACGCCTGGCACGTCGAGCAAGGAAACCGAGGCCGCGATGCGCGCCTCCGATCTCATCGTCATTCCGGCCCGTCCGAACGTGTTCGACCTGTGGGCCAGCGAAACGACCCGCAAGGCCGCCAAGGAAGCGCGCCGCGAATTCGTCTTCGTGCTCAACCAGTGCCCGCCCGCCAACCAGAGCGCGCGCGTCGAACAGGGCTCCAAGGCGCTTGAAGCCATGGGCGGCCTGCTCACCCCGCTGATCCAGGCCCGCGTCGACTTCCAGGAAGCCGCCCGCAACGGCTGGGGCGTCACCGAACTCAATCCTTACGGCGACGCCGCCGACGAGGTCCGCAAGCTCTGGTCCTCGATGAAGCGCCGCCTCGCCAAGGGCAAGACGAGCAGCCGCAAGGCCGCTTGAGGCATTTCTTGAACCCTCTCCCCAAGGGAGAGGGCGGACTCGGGGCAAAGCCCCGAGCCGGGGTGAGGGGTTACGCGCCTTCAGGCATGAGACCCCTCATCAGTCAGCTCCGCTGACAGCTTCTCCCCCTGGGAGAAGCGGGCGCCCTGCCCTCACCCTATCCGCCCAGCACAGTCGTAAACACCTGCCCGCCGCGTGCGACGGTCAGTTTCCAGTAGGCCTGCCGGCCCGATGTCGCGGCGCGCAGGTCCGCCGTGCGATCAATCTTCTGATCGTTGACCGCGAGGATCACGTCGCCTTTCTTCAGGCCGACGGCCGCCGCTGACGAATTGTCGGCGATGTCGGCGATGATGACGCCGTCCTTCACGCCCTCGACCGTCAGTTCTTCCATCGTCGCCGGCGACAGGTTGACGATGGTCGCGCCTGCAAAGGGCGAGCGGCCGGACAGTACGATCTGTTCGCGGGCCGGCGTCTCGGGCGCCGCGACGAGCTTCACCTCGAGGTCGCTCGGCTTGCCGCGCCGGAGCACGCCGACATGCAGCGTTCCGCCGAGCTGGCGCACACCCATGCGGTAACCGAAAGATTCCGGATCGTCGACTGCTGCGCCGTCGACCTTCACGATCACGTCGCCGCGCTGAAGACCCGCCTGCGCCGCAGGCGAATTCGCCAGCACCTCGGAGACGAGCGCGCCGGCCGGACGGTCCATCCCGAGCGAATCCGCGATCTCCTTCGAGACCGCCTGCAGATTGGCGCCGAGCCAGGGCCGGCGCACCTGCCGCACGCCGCCCTTGGCCGCCGCGACGACAATCTTGACCATGTTGACGGGGATTGCGAAGCCGATGCCGATCGATCCGCCGGACTTGGAATAGATCGCCGAGTTGAGGCCGACGAGCCGACCGTCCATGTCGACCAGCCCGCCGCCCGAATTGCCCGGGTTGATAGCCGCGTCCGTCTGGATGAAGAAGCCGTAATCGGTGATGCCGACCTGCGTGCGGGCCAGCGCCGAGATGATGCCCTGCGTCACCGTCTGGCCGACGCCGAAGGGATTGCCGATGGCGAGCACGATGTCGCCGACTTCAAGCGCGTCCGAGTCGCCAAGCTCCATCGCCGGGAAAGCCGTCCCGCCGTTCTTAAGTTTCAGCACGGCGAGATCGGTGCGCGGATCGCGCAGCACGATGTCAGCCTCATACTCGCGACGGTCGGCGAGCGCGACTTTCACCGTCGTCATGCCTTCGATGACATGGTGGTTCGTAATGACGAGCCCGCTCGCATCGACGATCACGCCCGATCCCAGAGACTGCGATGTCTGGCCCCGCGAGCCCTGATCGCCGAAGAACTGGCGGAAGATCGGATCGTCGAACAGCGGGTTCGAGGCCCGCCGCTCTGTGCGCGACGCATAGACATTGACGACAGACGGCTGCGCCTTCTTGACCACGGGCGCATAGGAGAGCGTCACCTGCGCGCGGGACTCGGGAACCGCGCGCGTCTGGGCATGCGCGGGCGCTAGGCCGAGCACGGCGAGAAAGGCGAGGGTAAAACGCAGCATTGAGGCTCCAGTCGTAATTTTAGTGCGAAAGCCTTCTCCCAGAGGGAGAAGGTGGCACGCGAAGCGTGACGGATGAGGGGTTACCGATTCAGTCGGACAGACGCTAACCCCTCACCCGGCTC
>JAQGKM010000417.1 GCA_028290125.1 Hyphomicrobiales bacterium
CAGACGTTCGACTTCGACTTCGAGGAAGTGCCGCAGATCATCCAGGCGTTCCGCCGCATGGTGCGCGGACTCGAGTTCGACATTTCCGAGATGGCGATCACCACCTATCTCTGCGCCAAGGCGAACGGCAAGAAATTCACCGCCATTCCGGTGTTCCCGTTCCGCGCCTTTCACCACGGCGCGATCGTCACCAACACGAAGCTCGGCATCACCGATCCCAAGCAGCTCGAAGGCAAGAAGGTCGGGGTCAATCGCGGCTATACGGTCACGGCCGGCGTCTGGGCGCGCTCCATCCTGCAGCATGATTACGGCGTCGATCTCTCGAAGATTACCTGGGTGTTGTCGGGCGACGAACATGTCGCGGAATACAAGGCGCCGTTCAATGTCGTCAGTATCGAGCCGGGCAAGAAGATCGAGGACATGCTGCTGTCGGGCGAACTCGCGGCGGCGTCAGGCGTCACGATGGATCACCCCGACATCAAGCCGCTGATCCCCAATCCGGCGCAGGTCGGTTTCGAGGCGCTGCGCACGCGCGGACATTATCCGATCAACCACACGCTGGTGGTGAAGGACGAATTGCTGGACGCGCATCCTGGACTTGCGAAGGATATTTTCGAAACTTTCGCGAAGGCCAAGGCGCAATATGTCGAGCGACTTCGCGCAGGCGTCGCCGAGCCGACCAAGAACGACCAGACCGCGCTGAAGATCATGGAGATCACCGGCAAGGACCCGATGCCGTTCGGCGTCGAGCCCAACCGCGCGATGATCGAGGCGATCAATCAATACGCGACCGAGCAAAAGATCATCCCGCGGCCGTTCCGCATGGACGAGATCTGGGCCAAGGGCACGCTCGATCTGGTGGGGTAGCGGCAGTCGTCATTGCGAGGAGCGAAGCGACGCGGCAATCCAGAGCCCCACGTGTGGCCACTGGATTGCTTCGCTGCGCTCGCAATGACGGCGACGTCAGTGCATCGCGCGTTCGGCCTCGATCAGCAGATCGAGCGGCAGCCAGGGGCGGTGCATGCAGGATGCGCTGGCCGGCATGGCGAAGTCGTGTGGCGAATCCTGATCCATCGAGACGAGCAGGCGGATCCACGGCCATTTGCGGGCCACGAGCGTCGCGAGGCCGCGCGCCTCTTCGGAGTTCGATGTGTCGGCGAAGACGAAGGCGATCTTCTGTCCGTAGCGGCCAAGAAGCTGCGCGGCTTCCTCCATGCTGTCGGCCTCGACGACATGGAAGCCGCTCTCCTCGATCAGGGTTGAAGCGATATGTCGCGTCTCCTCCCGTGATCCGACGACCATGGCTTGCGCGATTTCACGTGCCTGTCCCATAGACCTCTCCCTGTGGTCTTCCCCGTGGACCTGATAGCGGTTCTGGAAAGCGTTGCTGGACTACAAAGCCGTTGTTCAGTCCGCCAGCTTGTCCGGCGGCTCGGCTTGCGGCGCGCTGTCTGGCGCCGGCTCGCTCGTCTCCCCGAGAAGGGCTTCGAGCAGATGCGGCAGAGGCTCCTCGACCGGATCTGCGTAAAGCGCGCGCAGATTCTGTCCGACGAGTTGCGAATTTGCGGTCGCCGCCATGCGGCGCTGGATTTCTTCCCAGCGACTCTGGGGCGAACTGGGCGGTGGCAATTGCTCGCCTTCGGCGACGGCGACGATTGCTTTCAGGATCGCATCCATGCGGCCTTTCGGAATGACCGGAAGGTTGCCCGCGCGCCCGGAAAGTTCGAGCAGGTCGCCGTAACCCGTGAGGATGGCGATGGCCTGGTGGGGCCGCATTTCGCGCACGCGCCGCGCGACTTCGGCGCCCATCATGCCCGGCATTGCATAATCGATGAGCACGATGTCGAACGTGTCTTCTTCGAGCGCAGCCAGAGCCTCCAGCCCACCGCGCACCGCGCGAACGTGGTGTCCGGCTTCTTCGATTTCTTCGGCGACGACAGCTCTGACGAGCGAGTCATCATCCGCGAGAAGGATGTTGAGCACAGACATGAGGGGACTTTCAGTCGCGAAACAGAAACGCGGTTTCGCCGATCAAGAAGATTTCATCCAGCCAACACGTTTGCTCGACGCGCAGTTCCGCACAATGCCAGCGTAGCTGCCACTTTTGTTGTTTTGCGGTCAGCGATACCGGCGCGGATAGGGCGCAGGAACGAGGCGTTGATGGCGACGGACCTTGCCGATGCGCGGATTTCCGCGTGCGTTCGGTCCGAGCGTACGCGGGTAGGGAGACGGGATCAGCGTCTGCTGGCGATAGGATCGCGGCGCGCTGAGGATGCGCGCGCTGTCGTTGCCGGATGGATAAGGCGCAGGGATCAGCTGCTGCTGAGCGAACGCCGAAGACGTCACGCAGAGTGCGAGAGCAAGCGAGGCGGTGACGAAAGATGCGCGCATGCTCTCATTATAGAGTGCAGGCGCGCATTCTCAATGGACCTTTGCAGCGCCCGTTACTCGGCGCTTGCGAGCGTGTCGAGAGCGGCTTTCGCCTCGGTCACGCCGCCGCGCAGCGCTTGCTCATAAAGCGAGCGCGCGAGGTTCGGATCGGCGCGCATGCCGACGACACGACCCTGGCGCAACACGCTCGGATCGTAGCTTTGCGCCAGGATGAACGCGGCCTTCGCATTGTTCTCGCGCACGAGACGATTGAGCACGGCGCGCGCGGCGCCGACATCGCCCTGCCGCAGCAGACCGGTGACGCGATTGAGCAGCGCGTCCTGCTCGGCGACATCCATGCTGGACGGCGCTGTCGGCATGATGAGCGGCGGCGGCGGCGTTGGCGCGCTTTGCTGAACGTCCGCGCGGGCCAGTTGCTCGTTGGGCGGCGTGGCGCGTTCGGCGGGCGAGCGGGCGAGCGAAGGCTGCGACGCGCTCGGGATGTTGACGATCTGGATCGCCATCGCTTCGGCGAGACGCTTTTCCGCCGCCGCACGGGCGGCTTCAGCCCGTGCGAGATCGGGCGGCGGCGCGGGGTTTTCGATGGCGAAAGGGGAGACGCCCTCGCCCTGTTTCATCTGCACGTAGGCGACGCCGCCAACGAGCGCCAGCGCCGCGGCGCCGATCACCGACGCAGACAATATGCGCGCCTGATCGCGCCTTTTTACCGGCTTGAGGTCCCGCTTCACGGCCATGACTAAAAACCTTCTCAGCGAGACGTCTGGGTCGAGCGCCACGACATGAAGTCGCGGAACAGTTTTTCACGATCGGCAGGGCTCATGGTCCGTCCGCCCTGCTGCTGTGCGACGAAGGCGTCGAAGTTCTTCTGCTCGGCGCCGACCTGCGCGGCGGGCGCGATGGTCTTCAGAGCGGCCTCGGCCAGCGGCGAGCGCGTCCAGCCCGGCACGTCGGCTGCGAGATTGACCTCCCGCCACTTGGGATGGAACGGCGGCTGCTGGAACTTGTCGAACTTGGAAAAGAGCGTGTTGGTGAACTTCTGCAGGCGCGCCCAGCGGTCGCTGTTGCGGGGCCAGTTGAACACTGCGAGCACGGTCGGCACCGCCACGGTGTCGACAGCCTCGCCCTTGTTGACCAGCGTCGGGTAATCCTCTGCGGTCAGCTCGCCGAAGGAATAAAGGTCGTCGAACATATTGGCGCCGCGCACCGGGATGAAGTGCAGGCCCGAGTTCGGCGGGATCTTGGTGAAATAATCGACCGGCTTGCCGACCACGCGCACGACGGCGCTGATCTCGCCCTTCTTGAGCTGCTCCAGGCCCGCTGTGTGATCGACGAGCAGCTGCTGGATCGGAATGTTCAGGCGCTGGAAGATGATCGGGCCGGTGAGGGCCGCCGAATTGCCGGGCGGGCCGAAGCTCACCTTCTTGCCGCGCAGATCCTCGATCGTCTTGACGTCCGGGCCAGCGAGAATGTGCACCTCGGTCGTGTAGAGCCGCATCAGGTAGGAGATGCGGTTCTGGAGGTTGCTCGTCTTGAGCTGCGTCTTGAAATATTCGAGCACGTCCGATTGCGTGAAGGCCACGTCCACGCCGCGCAGATAGAGCAGGTCCTCGACGTTGGAGGCCGCGCCATAGGCCAGGAAGGGCAGTACGCGCAGATTGTCGCCGTCATCCAGCACGCGGGCGATTTCGGCCGCAAAGCGGGGGTAGAGACCCTCCAGCTGGCCGGACGCCATGCCGACCGTGAAGGCGTTCTTGCGGTTCCGGATGGCGTTTTCGCCATCATTGACGCCGGGCTTGACCGGCTGGGACAGAGCGGGGGCCACGAAGCTGAGGCCTAGGCAGAGAAATAACGCAATACGACGCAACATGGGCCGCTCCAACATGCGCCGCAGAGCCGCGGCAACGCATTTTTAAGGGAACCATTTCTGGCGCTGGCATTCGGGCAGAATCAGGGCGAAACATAGGTCAAGCTTAATCTAAGTAGTTGCATTGCCGCCACAATTTGGTGGCACCAATTGCCTCGACTTTGTTTGTAGCAAGGAGTTGTCATGTCGTTTCGTCCGACCCGCCGCGCGTTTGTTGCCTCCGCTGGCATTACATCCGCCATGTTTCTCACGGGCGCGAGCGCGCAAACGACGTGGAAGGCCAAGCAATACGTCAATCAGCCGACGTCCAATCCTTTGTTCAAAGCGCTCGAAGCGACCTGGAATGCTGTACGCGATGAGACGAATGGACGCCTCGATGTCACAGTTTATCCACAGAACAATGGAGTCGCGGGTTCGGACCCGGCTGTCCTGAAGCTGTTGCAGGCGGGCGAAGTCGAGTTCTTCGCATTGATGGGCGGCCTGCTGTCGGCCGCCGTTCCGGTCATGGACGTCCAGGGGTTGCCGTTCGCGTTCCGCAATCCGGCCCAGGTCTATCGCGTCGATAACGGTCCGCTCGGCCGTTATCTCGACAAGGAATGCGCCGCCAAGGGCATTCACCGCATGAAGCACGGCCTGTTCGAGAACGGCTTTCGCCAGATGAACATGCGCGACAAGGAGATTCGCACGGTCGACGACGTCGCCGGGCTGAAGATCCGCGTGCCGGATGGCGAAATGTTCCGCGACTTCTTCAAGACCATGGGCGCCGAGCCCTTGTCGCTCAACATCAACCAGCTCTACGCTGCGCTGAAGGAGGGTCGCGTCGACGGCCAGGAGAACCCGCTCGTCGTCGCCGAGACCAACAAGCTGTACGAAGTGACTAAATTTGTCTCGACCACCAACCACATGTGGTCGGGCTTCAACATGATCGCCAACCAGAAATTCTGGAACGGTCTGCCGCGCGATATCCGCCGCATTGTCGAGAAACATGTCGCGATTAATGTCGACAAGCAGCGCAAGGCCACCGACGAACTCAACGTCAGTCTCGAGACGACGCTGGTGAAGGATCGCGGCATGACGATCAACAAAGCCGACGCCTCCACCTTCCGTGCGAAGCTGAAAGGTGATTTCTATCCGCGCTGGAAGAAACAGATCGGCACGAAGGCCTGGACGCTCCTCGAGAAGGAAGTCGGCAAGCTCGGCTGATCTCCGGCCGGAGACACAATCATGCCACATTTCAGCCGTCGCCAGACCCTTGCGGTTTTGTCCCTTGCGGGGCTCGGCGCAAGCCTCAATCACGCCCTTTCTCAAGGGGCCGCGACGGTGCGGGTCGGCTACGTGCCGGTGATCGGCGCGAGCGCGCTTTATGTGCTCGATCGGGCCGGTTGGGCGCGTGAAAACGGGCTTGACCTGAAGCTTGTACGCTTCGATTCCGGCCCGGCGGCGATCCAGGCGCTGGCGTCCGGAACGCTCGACATGCTGGCGATCGGCGTCGCGCCGGTCGCGGTCGCGCGTTCGCGTGGTCTGGACGTGAAAGTCGTGGCTGCGGCCGGCTCCGGGGGTTCGGCCTTCATCGCCTCCGAGGCGCTCGCCGGCGCCTTCGGCGGCAAGACCGATCCGGCTCCCGCCTTCGCGGCTTTCCGGCAGGCGCAGGGCCGCAAGGCCAAGCTCGCGACCCTGCCGCCCGGCGGCGTGCCGACCGTGGCGCTGCATCACTGGCTTTGGAAACTCGGGCAGGTGAACCGCGACGACGTCGAGATCGTCGCGCTCGGGATCGACGCCGTGCAGCAGGCGGTGCTGTCCGGCTCGGTCGATGGCGCGACGGTGCTGGAGCCGTCGGCGTCCATCGTCCTGCAGCGCAATCCGAAGCTGAAGATGATCGTCACGGCGCGCGACATGTTCAAGGA
>JAQGKM010000461.1 GCA_028290125.1 Hyphomicrobiales bacterium
TGTAGGCCCCGTCCACGGCGCCGGTCGTCAGGGCCGCCGCCATATTGGGAAAGGACAGCTCCTTGATCTTGACGTCCGAGAGCGCGACGCCGCGTTCCTTCAGGAGCGTCACGGCAGTGTAATAGGACGATCCGGCTTTCGCGCTCACCGCGACCGTCTTGCCGCGCAACGCCTGCGCCATCTGGTCGGGCGTTCCCGCGCCGAGAGATTTCGCGACGACGAGACGCGTCGCCGCGAAGCCCGGGCGCACGCTCTGCTTGTCGCCGACGACGCGCAGCTTCATGCCTTGCTGACCGGCGGTGAACATGGCCGGCGTGATGCTCACGCCGCCGACATCCACCTGGCTGGTCGCGACAGAAGCCAGGATCGCCGGCGCATTGGCGATGCGCTTCATCTGCACCTTGAGGCCGGCCTCACGGAAGAAACCCTTGTCCTCGGCAAGGTAGAGGCCGGCGTCGGTCAGACCGCCCACGGAGGCGAAGACGACCTGCGTCTGCGCATGCGCCGCCGACACAGCCAGAGTCGCAAAGATGCTTGCGGCGGCGGCGGTTCTGACAACTCGCGAATGGCTGAAAGGCGTGAGCCCCATGACATCCTCCCTTGCTTCCGGCTCATTTTCGAACCGGGCTGCGTTCCGTTAAACAGAACGCGTGTCTTGTTATGACGTACGTTGACAGTGGCGTCCGGGCGAGTCAATCCGCCGCGTGAGCGTGAGCGCGGAATGGCTTGCGTGTTTCGAAAAACCGAATCGTCAGCTATGCAGCGCGCATCCGCAACGACGCGGAATCAGTTTCCCTGCGCGTAGACGGCGCGTACCTTATCGACGACGGCGGGAGACAGATCAGCCACGCTGGCGATCAGCTTCTGCACATCGGCGCCTGACAGCGGCTGGATGTCCATGCGCATCTTCTCCGCGTCCTTCAGCAATTCCGGATCCTTCATCGTGTCGTCGAATGCCTTGCGCAGCGCCGCGACACGGTCTTCAGGCGCGCCGGGCGTCGTGAAGAAGGATGCGCCGACTTCGGTCGCGTTCAGCACCGCGCGCAGGATGTCGCGCTGCTCGTCGGTCTTGGCCACGTCGAGCGCGGTCGGCACATTGGGCATTTCCGGATGACGCTTGAGCGCGAACTGGAGAATGTTGTTGATGCTGCCGTCCGTCAGCCAGGCGGGATGTGCGGTCTTGACGGCTTCCCACGAGGTCGAATGTCCCTCGGCTTCGCCGCGCTCCATGGCGAGCATCGCTTCGCTCGATCCGCGATAGCCCATGATGAGCTTGAAGCGGGTGCCGAGCGAGCCGTTCATCACATTGGGATAGATCGACACCGTCGATCCCGCGCCCGTCCCGGCCAGCGTGACGTCGCGCTTGAACGCGTCTTCAATGGTCTTCACCGGCGAGGTCTTCCAGGTCATCACGATGTTGACGGCTGAATTCGTGCGCCCGATCCAGTTGAGTTCGCTCGTCTTGAAGCGGACGCCCGTGGTGCCGAGCTTTTCGTCGAGCGCGATCGTGGGCGCGCCGAGCCCGATGATGGTGCCGTCGCGCGGCGAGTTGGAATAGACCGTGTTGACCGCGACGAAACTGCCGGCGCCCGGCATGTTGCGAACGATCATGCTCGGGGCGCCGGGAATGTGGCGACCCATATGCATCGACAGCAGGCGCGCATAAGTATCGTTGCTGCCGCCTGTCGCGTAGCCGATCACCAGTTCGACGGTGCGGCCCTTGTAGAACGATTCCGTCGTGTCGGCGCGCACGGGCGAGAGGCCTGCGGCCAGTGTCGCGACAGCGCTGATTGCGAGCAGCCTTTTCATCGTAACCTCCCTGATGTTTCTTTTTTCTATTTGGCCGCGTCGTCGTCATCGACGCTGCGGCATGGCGTGTTGAGCGGAATTCCCGTTCGCCGTCGCGCCTCATAGGCGGCGCTGCGGTCCATCCAGTCGCCGCGCACGGCCTCGTCCGCGGAGGCGTCCCAGGCGTCAGTCCAGTCGCCGAGCGAATAGCCGAACCACGGCGCCTCCGGCCGCAGCGGCGGCAGGTCGAGCTTCTCCCACAGCGCCTTGGCGTTTTCCATGAACTCGCGTTTGGGCAGCGCCAGCGGCGGCATTTTCGTCTTCATGGTGGCGTCGACCAGCATGGCCGAATCCGCCTCCGCTTCCGCGCTGGTGCGCGGCCCGTGTCCCCGCTCGCGGTCTTCGATGATCTTGGTGTCGCGCGCCGGATTGCAGCGGTAGGACATGGCCCAGAACACGGCATCGGCATTGTCGGGATCGATGTCCTCGTCCACCGCGATGACGAATTTTCCGATCGCCGCCTGCAGCGACACGGCGCCGTGCAGGCCGCGCCAGATCTCGCTGCGCGCCGTGCCGGGCGCAAATTGCAGGATGACGACGCGGCGCAGGTTTGTGAGCGGCTCGTGCATGGCGACGCGCTTGATGCCGCGAATGCCCAGCACGTCGCGCAGATGCGCAAGATATTGCGGCTCGTAGGCAAGGCGCTTGATGACGCTCGATTCGCTTGGCGTGACCTGCGAGATCATCGACGTCAGAACCGCGTCTCGTCGATGCGTGATCGCCGTCACGTTGACGATGACGCTGTATTCCTCGAGCGCCACATAGCCGTGCGACTCGCCGAACGGTCCTTCGGGTTCGAGTTCGTGGGGCTCCACATAGCCCTCGATCACGAGCTCGGATTCCGCCGGCACCAGGAGGTCGACGCTGTGGGCGCGCGCGACGCGGATCGGCGCGCCGGCCAGCGCGCCGGCGACGCCGATTTCATCGACCCCGAGCGGGATTTTCTGCGGGCCCGTCAACGCCACCATGGGCGGGCAGCCGACGACGATGCAGATCGGCATCCGCTGGTTCAGCGCCTGATATTTCTTCCAGTGCTCGTAGCCGCCCGGCCGCGTGCCGACCGCCATCATCATGCCGAGCCGCGTCGGCGACTTCAGCTGCGCGCGATACGTCCCCATGTTCTGGCAGCCCGTATCTGGATCGCGCGTGATGACGCAGGTCGCGGTGAGATAGGGCGCCGCATCGAAACCCGGCGTCGAGATCGGGATCGGAAAGGATTCGAGTCCATTGCCCGGGCCAGTCATTTCAGCATCCGTCAGGATGATCTCCTGGCATGCCGGGTTCTCGACATGCTCCGGCGCGACCGGATGGGCGATGGCGCGCGTCCATGCCGGCCCGATCTCGTCGTTCGAGGTCAGGCCCATGCAGGCGCGATAGATGGCGGCATTGGCCGCAAAGCCGCCGACCAGCATCGGCAAGTCGTAGCGACGGCCCTTCGTGTCCACGATGTTGGTGAACAGGAACGCGCGGCGGTTCGCCTCCGGGATGCCGCCGCGGAACTGCCAGCGCACGAGCGGATGCAGCTCCGTGTCCTTGTTGACCGGATGATCGATGCGATACAGCAGTCCCGCTTCGTCGAGGCGCGCGATGTGGTCGTGCAGATCCGGATAGGATCGCGCCGCGCCGGAGGCTGGCTTGTCACTCTTGGTCATTGGCTCGACCCGTCCTTGGGCTTGTCGTCCTTGCGCACCATCGCGACGCCGGCGTTCCACAGGCCCTTGGCGAGGACCTTGGTCGCCGAGATGTCCTTCTGCATCACGGCCTCGCCGCCGGCTGCATTGAGATCGGCCTGCAGGTTCTGCGCGAACTGGTTCATGATCACCTGTGCGGTGCTCTGGATCAGCGCCGCGCCGCGCCCATATTGCGCGACGTAGCCCGCCAGCGTGATGTCGCTGTCGACGATCAGTCGCGCGCCCTCCCCGTCGGGCGTGAGCGTGAAGACGACGTCGGCCTTGGCGCTGCCACGCGCCTTCTCCTCGTTGCCTTCCGCCTTGGCGACGACGCGGTGCTGGGCCTCGTCCTTTTCGAGAAACGACACCACGCCCTTGAAGCTCAGCGCCACGGGGCCGAGCCGCACGGCGATGGAGCCGACGTGGCTGTCGTCGGCGCGCGACTCCAGAAGCTTCACGCCGGGCGCGCAGCGCGCGACGCGAGGAATGTCGTTGAGCGCCTCCCAGGCGGTCTGCACCGGGACATTCAACGTCAGCTCATTGCGGATCTTCATGGGTCACGTTCCCCGATCAATCTTGAAGCGGCACGCCGCGCGTTTCAGGCCCGAACCAGATCACGATCAGGCCCGGCACGAAGAGCCAGCAGGTCACGGCGGCGGCCGACGGGATCGACCCCATCGTGCCGATCAGCGAGCCTGCGATCAGCGGTCCGAGCGCCGTGATGGAACGTGCGAAGTTCCAGCAGAAGCCCTGGCCGGTGGCCCGCACGCGCGTCGGGAAAAGCTCCGGCAGATAGGTTGCGAACGTGCCGAAGCCGCCGATGACGAAATAGCCGTAGATCGGCATGAACCAGAGCACGCCCTCGATCGTCCGCACGGTCTCGAACAGGTAGAGCGACGCAATCAGCGAGCCGAGGATGAAGATGAAATAGGACAGCCGGCGTCCCAGCGCTTCCGTGCTCCAGATCAGCGTGAGATAGCCGAGGATCGCGCCTCCCATCATCAGCATGAAGGCGTAGCTCACCGTCGCGCCGCCGCGCGTTGCGGCGTCGGGGCCGAGCATCTGGTTGATCCAGCTCGGCAGCAGCGTCAGGCCACCCCAGCAGCCCAGCATCATCGAGGACGAGATCACGACGCCGACGATGGTGCGGCCGAGCAGGCCGGGCTTGAAGATGCTCGTGAAGGTCTGCGTCGCCGACTGCGCCAGCGTCGCTTCCTTCACCTGCAGCCAGCGCTCCGGCTCGGGCACGTAGCGGCGCACCGCAAGGGCGATCACCGCCGGCACGGCGCCGACGAAGAGCACGAGACGCCAGCCGCCGATCGGTCCAAGGATGAGATTGTCGAGCGCGGCGACGAAGAAGCCGAAAGCGAACGCCATCTGCATGATCTGCATGGCGCGCGCGCGTTGCTTCTCGGGCCAGGTCTCGGCGATGAGCGCTGCGCCCGCCGCCCATTCGCCGCCGATGCCGAAGCCGGCGATCGCCTGCAGGATGGCGAGCTGCCACCATGTCTGCGCAAAGCCCGAAAGGCCCGTGAATGTCGCGTAAATGATGATCGTGATCACCATGGTGCGCGAACGCCCGATGCGATCGGCGACGACGCCGAACAGCACGCCGCCGATGCCCCAGCACAGCAACTTGATCGCCATGATGAGCGAGCCGGTCTGGGCGATGAGCGGCGCGTTGGTGGTGCCGAGCAGTTCCGCCACGCTGGGAAACAGCACGAGCGTGAACAGGTTGAGATCCATGGAATCGAACATCCAGCCCATGAAGGCCGAGATGAGGATCAGCCAATGCTGGCGGCTGATCGGCTCCGCTTTGGTGTAGACGGCTTCGGACGGAATGGTTGTCATGGCTACTCTCCCCCTCGTGTTCGCGCTTTTTTTATGCGTCCCCTTTGATCACGCCCGCGCGGCCGAGATCGTCGATCTCGTCGTCGCGAAGCGCGAGCACTCGGCTCAGTATGTCCTT
>JAQGKM010000008.1 GCA_028290125.1 Hyphomicrobiales bacterium
CCCGCCATCGGCTTCGTGTTCCAGGACGCGACGCTGATGCCGTGGGCGACCATCTTCGAAAATGTCTGGCTGCCGCTGCGCCTGAAGCATGTGTCGCGCAAGGACGCTGCGCCCGCCATCGGCGAGGCTCTGGCGCGCGTCGGCCTCGGCGCCTTCGCCGACGCCTTCCCGCGCGAATTGTCCGGCGGCATGAAGATGCGCGTTTCCATCGCGCGTGCGCTGGTGTTGCGCCCCGCGCTGCTGCTGATGGACGAGCCTTTCGCCGCGCTCGACGAGATCACGCGCCTGCGCCTCAACCGCGATCTTCTTGCGCTGCAGGCGGAACTCGGCATGACGGTGCTGTTCGTCACGCATTCGGTTTATGAGAGCGCGTTCCTGTCGAGCCGCATCTGCGTGTTTTCCGAAAGGCCCGGCCGCATTGTCACGCAAATTGATGTTTCGGCGCCGGCGCCGCGCGACGAAAGCTATCGCCTGAGCAGCGCCTATCTCGAAACCTGCCGGGTCGCGTCGCAGGCGCTGGAAGACGTCATGGCGCAGCCCGCATGAGCCGCGCATTCGATCGTCTCATCCCCGCGCTCGTGTTCATCGTCCTCATCGCCGCGTGGGAAGGCGCCGTGCTGCTCGCGGCTCTCCCGCCCTATGTGCTGCCCTCGCCGAGTCTGATCGCCAGAACGCTCGTCGCCGATTGGGCGGTGCTCTCCGCCTCGCTCTGGGTCACGCTGCGCATCACCGCGCTGGCGCTGGCGTTGGCGACGGGCATCGGCGTCGCGCTCGCCATCCTGTTCGCGCAATGGCGCTGGCTGGAGCGCTCGTTCTTCCCCATCGCGGTCATCCTGCAGGTCACGCCGATTATCGCGATCGCGCCGCTGCTGCTGGTCTATCTTGAGCCCGGCGCCGCCGTGCTCGCCTGCGCGTTCCTCGTCGCCTTCTTCCCGATTCTGTCGAACACGGCGCTCGGCCTCGCGTCCGCCGACCAGAACCTCCGCGATCTCTTCCAGCTCTATGGCGCGTCGCGCTGGCAGGAAATGGCGCTGTTGCGGTTGCCGTCCGCCCTGCCGTATGCGCTGGGCGGGTTGCGCATCGCCGGCGGCCTTGCGCTGATCGGCGCCATCGCGGCCGAGATTGCGGCGGGCGCCGCGGGCCAGGGCGCGGGCCTTGCGTACCGCATCGTCGAGGCGGGCTACCGTCTTAATATCCCGCGCATGTTTGCAGCCCTCGTGCTGATCTCGGTCGCCGGCGTGGTGATCTATCTCGCGCTGGAAGCGCTGTCGCGCCTGCTGCTGCGGCGCTGGCGCGAGGCCGGGCGCGCGTCCTGAACGGCGCGCTTCACGCATCTCTGAAATCTACGAATTTGAACTCGCGGCCCCGATGTGGTGCCATGGCGGCACAACAAGCAATCCGGGCAGGAGACTCCCAATGGTGAAGTTCAAGGACGGCGTGTCGCGCCGCGCATTCGGCTTGATGCTGGCCTCGGCGCCGCTGATGAGCACACAGCTGAACGCGCAGGCGGCGTGGCCGACCATGCCCGTGCGCGTGCTCGTGCCGTTCGGCGCCGGCGGCGTCGCCGACATCACGGCGCGCATCGTGACCGAGCGTCTCGGCGACAAGCTTGGCCAGCGTTTCGTGATCGAAAACCAGCCCGGCCCCGGCGGCATCAATGCGGCGCGCGCCACACTGGCGGGCGGCAATGACGGCCACACGCTGGCCCTGTTCTCCAACGGCACCGCCGTCAGCGTGAACATGTTCAAGGACCTGCGCTTCGATCCCGTGAAGGATTTCACGCCGATCTCGACGCTCGGCTTCTTCGACTTCATTCTCGCGACCAACGCCAGCTCGCGCTACAAGACGCTGAAGGATTTCATCGACTACGGAAAGGCGAACCCCGGCGTCATGAACGTCGGCACGGTCATCGCCGGCTCGACGCAGAACCTGTCTGCCGAACTCCTGAAGACATCCACCGGCATCGACTTCCGCGTCGTGCCCTTCCGCAACACGCCCGATCTCACGCTGTCGCTGACGCGCGGCGACGTCGACCTGATGATCGATTCCTACGCCTCGCTGAAATCGATGATGGAAGACAAGCAGATCCGCGCGCTGGCGACCTCCGGCCCGGTCCGCACCGTCGTCACGCCCGACTTGCCGACCGCGCAGGAGGCCGGCGCTGCGGGCTATGACGTGACGTCGTGGAACGCGCTGTTCGCGCCCGCCGGCACGCCCGCGCCGGTGATCGCGAAACTGCAGTCAGCATTGGCCGAAGTGCTCGCCGACGCCGAAATCAAGCGCAAGCTGCTCGACCTCGGCATCGAGGCGCGCGCCGTAGGCGGCGCCGATTTGAGCAAGCGGCTCGAGGCTGATATCGCGAAATGGGGCGACGTCATCCAGAAGGCGGGCATCCAGAAGAACTGAACGTCCGCTGGCGGAGAGTGCGCATGACCGAGATCCTGATGCCCGTGCGCCTCTCCGACCCCGTGATCGACGGGCTCGCCGCCCGTTACACGCTGCACAAGCTCTGGGACGCGTCGGATGAAGACG
>JAQGKM010000028.1 GCA_028290125.1 Hyphomicrobiales bacterium
TCCAGCGCGGCGGCCCGCGCGACCTCGCCTGCCTGCGCGATGGACTGGCGGCGGCGCGCGACGTCGCGGTCCTGCTCGCAGGCGCCGACGATCTGCCGGTCGAAATCGCCGCTGCTGTCGCGGGGCTGGCGGCCCTGCCGCACGATCTGGAAGCGCGCTTCGCCGGCGCGCTTGCCGACGAACTGCCGCTGCAGAAGCGCGACGGCGGTTTCGTGCGCGCCGGCTTCACGCCTGCGCTCGACGAATTGCGCGCCCTGCGCGATGAAAGCCGCCGCGTCATCGCGGCCATGCAGGCCGACTATTGCGACAAGGCGGAGAGCAAGCAGCTCCGCGTGAAGCACAACAATTTTCTGGGCTACTACATCGAGACGCCGCAGGCGGTCGGCGAAAAGCTCCTGAAGCCGCCGTTCAACGAGACCTTCATCCACCGCCAGACGATGGCCGGGGCGATGCGCTTCTCGACGACCAAGCTGAACGAGATCGAGGCGAAGATCTCGTCCGCAGCCGATCGCGCCGTGGCGCTGGAAATCGCGGTCTTCGACGATCTCTGCGCCGCCGCGCTCGACGCGACCGAGGCCCTCAAGGCGGCGTCCGACGCGCTCGCGGCCATCGACGTCGCCGCCGCGCTCGCCGAAATCGCGGCGCTGCGCGACTGGGTGCGTCCGGCCGTCGACGCGTCCTTGGCGTTCCGCATCGTGGCGGGGCGCCATCCCGTGGTCGAGGCCGCGTTGCGCGCGCGGGGGCAGGGGTTCGTCGCCAATGACAGCGACCTCGCCGACGAGCCCGGCAAGAAGGGCCGCATCGCGATCATCACCGGTCCCAACATGGCCGGCAAGTCGACCTACCTGCGCCAGAACGCGCTGATCGTCGTGCTGGCGCAGATGGGCGCCTGGGTCCCGGCGCGCGAGGCGCATGTCGGCGTGGTCGACCGCCTGTTCTCGCGCGTCGGCGCGGCCGACGACCTCGCGCGCGGACGCTCGACCTTCATGGTCGAAATGGTCGAGACGGCGGCGATCCTCAATCAGGCGACCGCCCGCTCGCTGGTCATTCTGGACGAGATCGGGCGCGGCACCGCGACCTTCGACGGCCTTTCGATCGCCTGGGCGACGGTGGAGCACCTGCACGACGTCAACAAGTCGCGCGCGCTCTTCGCCACCCATTTCCACGAACTCACGCAATTGTCGAAGAAGCTGCGGCGCCTCACCAACCTCACCGTCCGGGTGACGGAGTGGAACGGCGACGTCATCTTCCTGCATGAAGTCGTGCAGGGCGCCGCCGACCGGTCCTACGGCATTCAGGTGGCGAAGCTCGCCGGCCTGCCGCCCCCGGTCGTCGCCCGCGCCAAGGCGTTGCTCGCCGAACTCGAGGCGGGGGAGCGGTCCGCGCCGGTCCAGAAGATGATCGACGACCTGCCGCTGTTCGCCCCGCTGCTCAACCAGCCCGCGCCGCCCGCCGCGCCGGCGCCCGACCTGCTGCGCGAGGCGCTGGCTGCGACCGACCCGGACGAGATGACGCCGCGCGAGGCGCTGGAGCGGCTTTACGAGATCAAGCGCCTGTCGCGGCCATCCGGCAGCTGAACTTGCGCCGGATCTTCATTGACCGTTCACCATGCCCGAACTTCGCAAGTCTTTGCGCCGGGGCCTGAACCTTTGGCCGAGCCGTTCGTTTTGAAGAAGCGCCCGCCCGAATTCCGACTATATATGGGTTAGTTTGATCCTTGCCGGGCCAGACCCGTTCAATCATTGAGGCCTCTATGTTCCCCAAGCCTTCACACGCGCTCCGTCCCAACACGTACGAGTTTGAAACCGTGCCTCTGGTCAAGCCAACCGGCTTTCGCGAATACGACGCGCGCTGGTTGTTCGGGGACGAGATCAACCTCATGGGCGTGCAGGCGCTGGGGCTTGGCCTTGCGACGCTGATCCACGAAATGGGCGTGAAGCCCGAGCTCGTCACCGGTCATGATTACCGCGCCTATTCGTCGTCGATCAAACACGCGCTGATCACCGGACTCGTCGCCGGCGGCGTGACGGTGCACGACATCGGCCTCGCGCTTTCACCCATGGCCTATTTTGCACAATTCGAACTCGACGTGCCGTGCGTCGCGATGGTCACCGCATCGCACAACGACAACGGCTGGACGGGCGTGAAGATGGGCGTGCAGCGCCCCGTGACTTTCGGCCCTGACGAAATGGGCCGCCTGTCCGACATCGTGCTTAATGCGAAGGGCAAGACGCGCAGTGGCGGCGGTTATATTTATGTCGATAATTTTCCCGCGCGTTACTTCGCCGATCTGACCAACCGTCAACCGATCAAGCGCAAGCTGAAGGTTGTCGCTGCGTGCGGCAACGGCACGGCTGGCGCTTTCGCACCGCAGATCCTCGAGAAGCTCGGTTGCGAAGTCGTGCCGCTCGATGTCGAACTCGACTATACGTTCCCGCGCTACAATCCCAATCCCGAAGACATGGAAATGCTGCACGCCATCGCCCACAAGGTGAAGGAAGTGGGCGCAGATGTGGGACTTGGCTTCGATGGCGATGGCGACCGCTGCGGTGTGGTCGACAACAATGGCGACGAGATCTTCGCCGACAAGATCGGCGTGATGCTCGCGCGCGATCTTTCGGCGCTGCATCCCGGCGCGACCTTCGTGGTCGATGTGAAATCGACCGGACTGTTTGCGACCGATCCCGTTCTCATCGAACGCGGCGTCAAGGCGGATTACTGGAAGACAGGTCACTCCTACATCAAGCGCCGCGTCACCGATCTGAAGGCGCTCGCGGGCTTCGAGAAGTCTGGGCACTTCTTTTTCAATGCGCCTGTGGGACGCGGTTATGACGATGGCGTCGTCACCGCCATTCAGGTGATCGACATGCTCGATCGGAATCCGAACAAGACGATGGCGCAGCTGTACGGCGATCTGCCGAAAACATGGGGCTCGCCCACCATGTCGCCGCACTGCGATGACGAGATCAAGTATCAGGTCGTCGAGCGCGTCGTGAAACGCTTCCAGGACATGCAGGCGAAGAACGAGCCGGTGTCGGGTCAGAAGATCCGCGATCTCGTCACTGTCAACGGCGTGCGCGTCACCGCGGAGGACGGTACCTGGGGACTCGTGCGCGCCTCGTCGAACAAGCCTGAACTCGTCGTCGTGGTGGAAAGCCCGGTATCGGAAGCGCGCATGCGCGAGATGTTCAAGGCGGTCGATGGCGTGATGCGCGAGAACCCCGAAGTCGGAGCGTATAACCAGACGATCTGACGCCACATCACAGTCTACTTCGAGGCCGCAGCGCGTTCAGCGCTGCGGCTTTTTAGTTTGTGAAGTCCGGAGGTCAGCGCGCCAAAAGTTTTACGCTATGGTGAACAAATACTTTATCGATGAAACAGCTAAACGTAACTCTGCACTTAACTTTATTGTAACGCGTTCAGTATCATAACTTATCTCGACACTATCTGCATTCCACCTCCTTTAAGCAGGCAGTGTGACGAGGAGCACGACATGAGCATGTTTTCGCGTTTTCTGAAGGACCAGTCCGGCGCCACCGCCATCGAGTATGGCCTGATTGCCGGTCTCATCGCCGTCGTCATCATCACCTCCGTGACCGCGATCGGCACGAAGCTGAATGGCAAGTTCACGACGATTTCGAACAGCCTGACCTGAACTGAATCATAACGCGCCGCCCGGGCGACCGGGCGCGCGTCCTCTCTATCGGAGCATGAGTCCATGAAAACTTTGAGGACGTTCCTCGGCAACGAGTCTGGCGCGACCGCAATCGAGTACGGCCTCATCGCCGGTCTCATCGCCGTCGTGATCATCACGGCCGTCACGACCATCGGCACTTCGATCAACGCGAAGTTCACGACGATCGGCAACAGCCTGACCTGATCCTGTGGACCGGGGCGGCGCAGCCACGCGCGCCCCGGTCGACCCCCACGAGCCGGGCCTTAACCGGTCGTCAACTCCCCACAGACATAGTCCAATCAGACTGAAACCGCTGCGGCGTACCGCGCCGGCTGGAGATTGGCATGCCCATCGTCGCATCCCTGGTTTTCCCGATCCTGATGGCCTATGGCGGCGCGTCGGACCTTCTCACCATGCGCCTTCCGAACTGGCTGACCCTCGCGGTCGCCGGCGCCTTTGTCGCGCTCGCCGCGACCGTTCACATGCCGCTCGAGGCGATCGGGGCGAACCTCGCCTGCGCGCTCGTCGTCCTGGCGGGCGGCTTCGCGCTCTTTGCCTTCGGCTGGATCGGCGGGGGCGACGCCAAGCTCGCCGCCGGCATCGCGGCGTGGATCGGCTGGACTGGCCTTCTCGATTTTCTTGTCATCAGCGCCATTCTGGGCGGCGCGCTGACCCTGCTCATCCTGCAGGCCCGCCGCTGGCCGCTGCCGGCCGGACTGCGTGGCGAAGGCTGGATCGTGCGCCTGCACGACACCAAGGAGGGCGTGCCCTATGGCGTCGCGCTCGCCGCCGCAGCCCTGCACGTTTATCCCGCAACCCCGATTTATGCAGCGCTTGTCGGACTTTAACCGGCAAACGCAAAAAGCAACGCTTCCTTAAAGGTAATTAGATTTAGTTCTTGTGACAAATGTTTCGAGTTCAAAGAGACTTGGCTGCCATGAAGACTCCGACAACATGCAGGCCTTGTTGCTCGCCGCTGGCGCTTCAGTCGCGCGACCCCGTGGATTCGAGTGGAGGACTGGTTCTTGAGTGACGCAGCAAACCCGATTGCGCCCGTGCCGCGCGTGTCGATCCAGGCCTTTTGCGAGGAAGCCTCGACGCATGAAATTCTCACGCAGGCGGCCGCCGACCGGCGCATGAGCCGCGCGCACATGCGCGTTCACATGGGCGGCGTCACGGGAGCGCTCGCGGCCTACAGCGAAGCGCCGACGCCCAACCTGATCGTCATCGAATCCTTCGTGCCGCGCGATGAACTCGTCGCGCAGCTCGATCGCCTCGCCGAAATTTGCGACGAAGGCACCAAGGTCATCGCCATCGGCCGCGTCAACGACATCGTGCTCTACCGCGAGCTGATGGCGCGCGGCGTGAGCGAATATCTCGTGCATCCGTTCGACTCCGCCGCCTTCACGCGAATCGTCTCGGATCTTTATGCGCATCCCTCGCAGCGCCTCGTCGGCCGCGTGATCGCCGTCACCGGCGCCAAGGGCGGCGTCGGCGCCTCGACGGTCGCGCATAATCTCGCCTGGACCATGGCGCGCACGCTGGAGCAGCCGACGATCCTCGTCGACATGGACATGCCGTTCGGCACCGCCGGTCTCGACTTCAACCAGGATCCGGCGCAGGGCGTCGCCGACGCCGTCTTCGCGAGCGACCGTCTCGACCTCAACTTCGTCGAGCGCGTGCTGACGCGCTGCACCGACAATCTGAGCATCATGGCGGCGCCCGCCATGCTCGACCGCAATTACGATATCCACGAAGACGCGTTCGAGCCTGTCATCGAACTGCTGCGCGGTGCGGCTCCCTACATCGTGCTCGACCTGCCGCACGGGTGGGACGGCTGGAAGCGCAACACGCTCGTGTCTTCCGACGAAGTGATCGTGGTCGCCGGGCCCGACCTCGCCAACCTGCGCAATTGCAAGAACCTGTTCGACCACATGCGCGCTGCGCGTCCGGCCGACCTGTTTCCCCGCTTCGTGATGAACGGCGTCGGCATGCCGCGTCGCCCCGAGATCCCGGCGACCGATTTCGCCCAGGCGCTCGATCTCGATCCGGTCGCGGCGATCGCCCACGACCCGAAGCTGTTCGGCTCGGCCACCAACAACGGCCTGATGATCGGCGAGGCGGATCCGTCCGCACGCGCCAACGCGGTCTTTGCGGAATTGACGCGGCTGGTGAGCGGGCGCGTCGACACGCGCGCGCCGCGCCGCGGACTGCTTCAACCCATCGTGCGCAAGTTCAGGGGCGCCTTCGCGTGACGCGAACTTCGCGAGAGGTCATGTAGATGTTCGGCAAGCGTTCGAGTCTTTCGGCACAGGTGGCGCCGGTCGCCAGGGCGGCGCCCGCAGCGCCCGCCGCGGCGTCGTTTGCGAGCCCGCAACGCGCGCCCGCTCCGCCGACGCCGAAGGCCAGCGAGGCGCCCCGCACCGACGATTATTATGTCACCAAGGGCATGATCTTCGGCGCGCTGATCGAGGCGATCGACCTGTCGCAGCTGTCGCGGCTCGATCCCGACAGCGCGCGTGAGGAAATCCGCGACATCGTCAACGAGATCATCTCGCTGAAGAACTATGTGATGTCGATCGCCGAGCATGAAGACCTGCTCGACGACATCTGCAACGACGTGCTGGGCTTTGGACCGCTCGAGCCCTTGCTCGCGCGTGACGACATCGCCGACATCATGGTCAACGGCTGCAACAAGACCTACATCGAAGTCGGCGGCAAGATTCAGCTCACCAACGTGCGCTTCAAGGACAATGCGCAGCTGATGAACATCTGCCAGCGCATCGTCAGCCAGGTCGGCCGCCGCGTCGACGAAGCCTCGCCGATCTGCGACGCGCGCCTGCTCGACGGTTCCCGCGTCAACGTCATCGCGCCGCCGCTCGCCATCGACGGTCCGACGCTCACCATCCGAAAATTCCGCAAGGACAAGCTGACCCTCGACCAGCTCGTGAAATACGGCTCGATCAGCCCCGAAGGCGCCGAGATCCTGAAGGTCATCGGCCGCGTCCGCTGCAATGTGGTCATCTCGGGCGGTACCGGCTCGGGCAAGACGACGCTGCTCAATTGCCTGACCAATTACATCGACGACGACGAGCGCGTGATCACCTGCGAAGACGCGGCGGAACTGCAGCTGCAGCAGCCCCATGTCGTGCGCCTCGAAACGCGCCCGCCGAGCCTTGAAGGCACGGGCGCGATCAGCATGCGCGACCTCGTCAAGAACTGCCTGCGTATGCGACCTGAGCGCATCATCGTCGGCGAAGTGCGCGGACCCGAGGCTTTCGATCTGCTTCAGGCCATGAACACCGGCCACGACGGCTCGATGGGCACGCTGCACGCCAACTCCCCGCGCGAGGCGCTGAGCCGCGTCGAATCCATGATCACCATGGGGGGCTTCTCGCTGCCGGCGCGGACCATCCGCGAAATGCTGGTCTCGTCGATCGACGTCATCGTGCAGGCCGCGCGTCTGCGCGACGGTTCGCGCCGCATCACCCACATCACCGAAGTGACGGGTCTCGAAGGCGACGTCATCACCACGCAGGATCTGTTCATCTACGACATCGTCGGTGAGGATGCGCAGGGCAAGCTGATCGGGCGCCATCGCTCGACCGGCATCGGTCGTCCGCGCTTCTGGGATCGCGCACGCTACTACGGCGAGGAGAAGCGGCTTGCCGCAGCGCTCGACGCGGCGGAATTCAGCGACCGCGCGGCGGCGGAGATCTAGCCGATGAACCTTGCTGGCAACCCCATGATGGTCGCAGTGTTGATCGGCGTCGGCGCGCTCGGCCTGCTGTTCGCGCTGTTGTTCCCGTTTCTGTCGGGCGGACGCACGGCGCAGAAACGCCGCGCCAGCTACATTCAGGCGGGCCCGGGCAAGCGCGTCGCGCAGACGCGCCAGGTCGACAGCGCGCAGCGCCGCAAGCAGGTTTCCGACAGCCTGCGAGACCTCGAACAGCGCGGCCGCCAGCAGCGCATCACCATGGACCAGCGTCTATTGCAGGCCGGCCTGAAGACCACCAAGATGCAGTTCTATGTGTGGTCGAACATCTTCGGCGCGTTCTGCACCTTGCTGGCCTTCCTGTTCATCGACTCGCCGACGACGCTGGCCACCATCTACTTCGTTACGTCATTCGGCTTTCCGCGCTGGGTGCTGTCGATCATCCGCAACCGCCGCCTGAAGCGCTTCGTCGCGCTATTTCCCGACGCCATCGACGTCATCATCCGCGGCGTCAAGGCCGGCTTGCCGCTGCTCGAATCCCTGCGCATCGTCGCCAAGGAATTCCCCGATCCGGTGCGCACCGAATTCATGAGCGTGATCGAATCGCAGACCGTCGGCCTGACGCTCACGGAAGCGATCGAGCGCATCGCCGAGCGCGTGCCCGTCGCTGAAGCGCGCTTCTTTGCGATCCTCATCGGCATCCAGCAGAAGTCGGGCGGCAATCTCGCCGAGGGTCTCGGCAATCTGTCGCGCGTGTTGCGCGACCGCAAGAAGCTCGCCCAGAAGATCAAGGCCATGTCGGCGGAAGCCAAGGCGTCGGCCGGCATCATCGGCTCGCTGCCCTTCATCGTCGCGACGCTCGTTTATCTCACGAGCCCGGGCTACATGGACATGCTGTGGCTGACCTCGGAAGGCCACACGATGCTGCTGTTCAGCGGCATCTGGATGGCGACCGGGATCATGGTGATGAAGAAAATGATCGCGTTCGATGTGTGAGTTCGTCCAATGACCGCCATGACGGAACATCTCCTGCGTCCTGACGTGCTGGTGCCGCTGCTCGCCGCATTGTGCGCGATGGCGACCGTGCTGACGCTCGCGATGCCGTTCCTCGCGCCCGACACCCTGCAGCGCCGCATGAAGAATGTCGCGATGGAGCGCGACCGCATCCGCCTGCGCGAGCGCGAGAAGCTCGCCAAGTCGCAAACCGTCGGCCTGCGCGGCCAGCAGGAGAAGGCTTTCGTCAAGAACATCGTCAAGACGTTCCGGCTGACCGAATGGCTCGGCATGGAAAATTCCAAGGCGAAACTCGCCGCCGCCGGCTTTCGCGGCGCTGCGGCCGAAAGCACGCTGATCTTCTTCCGCGCCGTCGTGCCGGTGGTGTTGATGGTGTCGGGTTCGATCTATCTCTTCACCGTCAACGACATGGGCTATTCGTTTCAGATCCGCATCGGCGCCGTCATCGCGCTGACCTATGTCGGCATCAAGCTGCCGGAAATCTATCTCGACAACGCCGCCAAGAAGCGCCGCAACTCCGTGCGCCGCGCTTTCCCGGATGCGCTCGATCTCCTGCTGATCTGCGTCGAGGCCGGCATTTCCGTCGAACATGCCTTCCGCCGCGTGGCGGATGAAATCGGCCGCCAGTCCGTAGCCCTCGCCGAAGAGCTCACGCTGACGACCGCGGAACTGTCCTATCTGCCCGATCGCCGTCAGGCCTACGAAAACCTCGCCAAGCGCGTCAACGTGGACTCGGTCAAGCAGATCGTCACTGTGCTGAACCAGGCGGAAAAATACGGCACGCCGCTCGCCAGCGCCTTGCGCGTCGTCGCGCAGGAAAGCCGCGACACGCGCATGGCGGAAGCCGAGAAGAAAGCCGCCGCCTTGCCGCCGAAACTCACCGTGCCGATGATCGTCTTCTTTCTGCCGGTGCTCTTCGTCGTCATCATGGGCCCGGCGATCACGCAGGTGATGAAGCAGTTCTGACGAGCTTCGCCGCGACCGCCGGACTGGCGCCGCAGGCAAATAGCGCGATAATGACCCTGACGCGCAAAGTCGCCAGAAAGGGTTAGTTGACCATGTTGCTGATCGAGAGCCGCGCCGCCGCAAAGGTCGTGCCCATCGTTTGCGTCACGCGGGAGACGTGGGACGCGCGACGGGCGTCGCTTGCAGGTCCCGCCGCCGCCTTCGCGCAGGCCTCCGGTTTCGAACCCAAGGCCGGACGCCATTGCCTGCTGCCGGATGCGCATGGCGCCCTCGGCGTCGTGCTGTTCGGTCTCGACCCCGCCGACACCTTCGCACCCGGCAAGCTCGCGACATTGTTGCCGGCTGGCGCCTACGCTTTCGAGGGGCTGGCCGACGGGGCTGGCGAAGCGGCGGCCCTGTCGTGGCTGCTCAGCGCCTATCGCTTCACGCGCTACAAGAAAACGGCGGCCGAGGCGCCGCAGCTCGTCTGCCCGGCCGGCGTCGATGCAGGCCGTGTCCAGCGCATGGCCGAGGGTATCTGCCTCGCGCGCGACCTCATCAACACGCCAGCCAATGACATGAGCCCCGTGGCGCTCGAAGCCGCCGTGCACGCGCTGGCCGAGCGCCACGGCGTGCGGGCGAAGAGCATCATCGGGCATGAACTCGTCGCACGCGGCTTTCCGCTTATTCACGCCGTCGGTCGCGCCGCGGTCGAGGAGCCGCGCCTCGTCGACTTCTCGTTCGGACCGGAGGACGGCCCGAAAGTGACGCTGGTCGGCAAGGGCGTGTGCTTCGACACCGGCGGGCTCGACATCAAGCCGTCGAGCGCCATGCTGCTCATGAAAAAGGACATGGGCGGCGCCGCCGTCGCTCTGGCGCTCGCCCACATGATCATGGATGCGAAGCTGCCGATCCGCCTGCGCGTGCTCGTGCCGATCGTCGAAAATGCCGTCGCGGCGGACTCCTTTCGTCCGGGCGACGTCTACCCCAGCCGCAAGGGGCTGAATGTCGAGATCGGCAACACCGATGCGGAAGGCCGCCTCATCCTCGCTGACGCGCTCGCGCTGGGCGCGGAAGAAAAGCCCGAACTGCTGATCGATTTCGCCACGCTGACCGGCGCCGCGCGTGTCGCGCTCGGCCCCGATCTGCCGCCGTTCTACACGGGTGACGACGCCTTTGCGGCAGACGTCCAGGCGACCGGCCTGCGCGTGCACGATCCCGTCTGGCGGCTGCCGTTGTGGGACGCCTACGACGCGCTTCTCGACAGCAAGACGGCGGACCTCAATAACGTGTCGAACGGGCCGTTCGCGGGTTCGATCACCGCAGCCCTGTTCCTGCGCCGTTTCGTCGAGGGCGCACGCACATGGGCGCATTTTGATGTCTACGGCTGGAATCCCTCGACCAAGCCCGGGCGTCCGGAAGGCGGCGAGGCGCAAGCGGCGCGGCTTCTTTACGATCTTCTCGAGCGCCGCTACCGGGCGGCTTGATTGGCTTGGCAGGACAGGCACAATGGCGGGACCGGAACGGAGCTGCCATGACCATCGCGCTGAAGCCGTCGCAGGGGCTCGATCTGCTGCACGACATCACGCTCGCCATGGTGCGCGAGACGAAGCCTGATGGGCTGGCGGATTTCACGCACCGGCAGCTCGCGATCCTCCTCACCGTCTATCTCGAGCGGCCGCCCCATACGGTGCGCGGGCTCGCGCTGAAACTCGGCGTCACCAAGCCTGTGATCACGCGCGCGCTCGACTCGATGGGCAAGCAGGCGATCATTGCGCGCCGACGCGACGAGACCGACAAGCGCAACGTCATCATCCAGCGCACCGTGAAAGGTGCGCTCTACGTCGAGAAGCTCGGCGACATGGTGACCCGCAAGGCGGCCGACATCGGCCCCGGAGACGAGACGTGACGACATCCTTCGACAGGCGCCGCACGCCCGCGCGCGACGATCTCGCGGCCGCGCATCTGCAGGGCGTCATCGACGCGCCGCGTTATGTCGAGGGGCGGCGCATGCGCGTCATCGACGAGGCGATCGCGCTGCGCGCACGGCCGCAGGGCGATTGCGGGCACGACACGCAACTGCTGTTTGGTGAAGAGGTCGTCGTCTACGACATGGATGAGGGCTGGGCGTGGGGGCAGGCGACGTCCGATCGCTATGTCGGCTACATGTCGGCGGACGCGCTCACTGACGCCGGCGCAGCGCCGACCCACAAGGTGCTTGCGCCACGGACCTTTCTTTACCCCGCCGACAACATGAAGCTGCCGACGCTTGGCGCTCTGTCGCTCGGTGCGCTGGTCGAGGCGCGCGCGGTGCGCGGCGAGTTCACGCAGCTCGCCAGCGGCTTGTTCGTCATCACGGCGCATCTTGCCGACATCGCTGCACGCAAGCCCGACTTCGTCAGCGTCGCCGAACTCTTCATCGGGGCGCCCTATCTCTGGGGCGGCAAGACGTGGCTCGGGCTCGATTGCTCCGGCCTCGTGCAGATCTCCCTGCAGGCAGCAGGCGTGATGGCGCCGCGCGACACCGACATGCAGCAGGCGGAACTCGGCGAGACGCTGGCGCCCGACGCAGAGCTGCAGCGCGGCGATCTCGTGTTCTGGAAAGGCCATGTCGGCGTCATGCAGGACGAGGAGCATCTGCTGCACGCCAGCGGGCATCACATGCAGGTCGTCTCCGAAGCCTTCGTGCAGGCGCGCGCGCGGATCGTCGCGATGTCGCACGGCGATGTCACCAGCATGCGGCGTCTAGAGGTCTGACGCGTCGACGCGCGTGATCACCACCGGGGTGCTGGAAGGCCGCGTCGCCCCGATCTCGATCGCCTGCGACAACTGCCCTGCAGCGCGCGCCGCGGAATCCGGATCGGTGGCGTGCACATAGGCGAGCGGCTCGCCCTTCATCACCTGCTGGCCCATCGCCACCATGGCGGTCAGGCCGACCGACGGATCGATCATGTCTTCCGCGCGGCGTCGGCCGCCGCCGAGCTCCACCACGATCAGGCCGATGTCGCGCGTCGCCATGCGGGTGACGAAGCCCGCGTTGCGCGCCGGCACCGGCACGGTCACGGGCGCGCGCGGCAGATGCGTGGAGGGACGTTGCAGCAGGTTCGCGGGACCGCCGAGCTCCACCACCATGCGGGCGAAATGTTCGGCCGCCGCGCCGCTCTGGATCGCCTCGTCGATTTGCGCACGGCCTTCGGCGCGACTGGCGACAAGCCCACCCACCAGCAACATTTCGGCGCCGAGCGCGACGACGATTTCATGCACGCGCGGCTCGCGCTTCACGCCGGTCAGATGCGAGATAGCGTGCAATGTTTCGACGGCGTTGCCGGCGGCGCTGGCGAGCGGCTGGTCCATGTCGGTGATCAGCGCATGGGTCGGCAGGCCGGCATGCCGCGCGACATGCACGATGGACTCGGCGAGACGGCGCGCTTCGCTCAGCGTCGGCATGAAGGCGCCCGAGCCCGTCTTCACGTCCATCACGAGTCCGCTCAGGCCGGCCGCGAGTTTCTTGGAGAGGATCGACGCCGTGATCAGCGGAATGGATTCCACCGTCGCGGTGACGTCGCGAATGGCATAGAGCCGCCGGTCGGCGGGCGCGAGCTGCGTCGTCTGCCCGATGATCGCGCAGCCGGCGTGACGCACCGCGCGCGCGAGTTGTCCGGCGTCGGGCGTGGTGCAATAGCCCGGAATGGCTTCGAGCTTGTCGAGCGTGCCGCCGGTGTGGCCGAGGCCGCGTCCGGAAATCATCGGGACGAAGCCGCCGCAGGCCGCGACCGCGGGCGCGAGGATCAGGCTGACATTGTCGCCGATCCCGCCGGTCGAATGCTTGTCGAGCACGGGGCCGCCGAGAAATTCGCCGCTCCAGTCGAGCACCTGGCCCGAGAAGGTCATGGCCCGCGTCAGCGCCGCGCATTCGGCCGTCGACATGCCGCGCAGGAAGATCGCCATCGCGAAGGCGGCGGCCTGGCCTTCGGTGATGCGGCCGTCCGTGAGGCCGCCGACGAAGGCCTCGATCTCATGTTCTTCGAGCGTTTGCCCGTCGCGTTTCTTGCGAATGATCTCTTGCGGCAGAAACATCGGGCGCCCTTACAATGCGGCGAGCAGCGGATCGAGCAGGCTCGATGCGCCGAAACGGAAATGGGCGGGCGACACGAAGTCGGCCCCGAGTATTTCATCCGCCATGCCGAGATATTCGCGCGCCTGGGCAAGCGTGCGCAAGCCCCCCGACGCCTTGAAGCCGACATTGGCGCCGGTGTCGCGAATGACGCGAAGCATGATGCGCGCCGCCTCCGGGGTGGCCGACACCTGCGTCTTGCCGGTCGACGTCTTGATGAAATCCGCGCCCTCGCCGATCGCGAGACGGCTCGCGTGCGCGATCATCTTGGCGTCAGGCAATTCGCCGCTCTCGATGATGACCTTCACTTGCGCGGCGGGCGACAATTCCCGCGCCACGGCCTGCACCATCTCGCGCGCGACGGCGTCGTGTCCCGCGACGAGCGCGCGCCACGGCAGGACGAGGTCGATCTCGTCGGCGCCATCCGCCAGTGCGGCGCGTGTCTGCGCGCGGACCGCCTCGACATCCTCGCCGCCGTGCGGAAAATTCACCACGGTCGCAAGCTTGATGGCTGCGCCGTCGAGGCTTGCGCGCGCCTGCGCGACGAATTGCGGCCAGATGCACAGCGCCGCAACGGCGATCGGAAGCGCGAGCGCACGGGCGACGAGCGCATCGATCTTCGCGGGCGTGCAATCCTCCGACAGATCGGTGAGATCGATCAGCGGAATGGCGCGAAGCGCGACCTGTCTGTCATCCATCATGCTTCGTCCTGTTGCAGGAAAGCTGCCACCAGAGCGCGCATCCGCGCAGCGCCCGCCGTCGCGACCCGCTTGGTCTCGGCATGGTGGGGCGCGCCGCCCGAAACGCCTGCAGCGTGATTTGTGACGAGCGAGACCGCGACGACGCGCAGGCCCAGGTGCCGCGCAAGAATGGCCTCCGGAACGGTCGACATGCCGACGAGATCCGCGCCGAGCAGGCCCGCCATGCGGACCTCGGCGGGCGTTTCGAAAGACGGGCCCGAGAACCACATGTAGACGCCCTCATGCAGGTCGATGCGCGCCGCCGCAGCCGCGCGATGCATGCGCGCGCGCAGATCGGGATCGTAGGCGTCGACCATCGGAACGAAGCGCGCATCGCCGCTGACGCCGATGAGCGGATTGGCGCCGCTGAAATTGATGTGGTCGCTGAACAGCACCAGCTCGCCCGGCGCGAGATGCGCGCGCACGCCGCCGGATGCGCAGGTTAGCACGAGCGTGCGCAGACCGCAGGCTGCCAGCGCCTCCAACGCGCCGGCCATCGCGCGGGCGTCGCCATGCTCGTAGTAATGCGCGCGGCCGAGCAGGAATGCGACGCAGCCACGCGCGTCCCGCCGCAACACGAGCGCGCCTTCGTGACCCGACACGCCGGCCTGCGGAAAGCCCGGCAGGTCGGCATAGGGGATCACGACATCGCCGTCGCCCGCCACGCTAGCAAGCCCGGTGCCCAGCACGACGGCGGTGTGAATATCGCCTCCCGCCGCCGCACGAAGCCTGTCGGCCGCGAGGGTCAAGCGCCGGCTCCGCCGAGATGGCCGGGGCCGAACGCATCTGGCAACAGCTCGGCCATGCCGTAGCTGCGCCTTTCGCCCGAGACGGCGCCGGCGTGAATGCGCGTGGCGGCATCGGCGAATTCGCGAATGCGCTGCCGGCAGGCGCCGCAGGGCGTAACCGGCGCGCCGGCGTCGCCCAGAACCGCGATCTCGACGATCCGCCGCTCGCCGCCGGCGATCATGGCGCCGATGGCGTTCTGCTCGGCGCAGGTGCCTGACGGATAAGCGGCATTCTCCACGTTGCATCCGACATAGAGTCCACCGTCGGAGCCGCGAATGGCTGCGCCCACGGCGAAGCGCGAGTAGGGCGCATGGGCCCTCGCCCGCACCTGCGCCGCCGCTGCGAACAGCTCGTCGATCCCGCTCACGTCGCCTCCTGCCAAATCACAATTGCACCATGGCACGCCCGTTTCGCCTTCGCCACATTGCCTTCGGCGCGAAGCATGCGAGACTGGCGTCATCCGCAGAGGAGCAGCCGCATGGCTTTCCGGCATTCAATCGGCGTCATGCTGGCGTCTGTCGCGCTCGCGTTCACCGCGCCCGCGCTGGCGCGAAACGGCGGCACGGAGGTCGATGTCGAACTCGTTCTCGCCGTCGACATCTCCTACTCGATGGACACCGAGGAACAGAAGCTCCAGCGCAACGGCTATGTCGAGGCGCTGCGCTCCGAGCAGTTTCTCAACGCGCTGAAATCGGGCGCGACGGGCCGCATCGCGGTCGTCTATCTGCAATGGGCGTCGGAATACGACCAGGACGTGCTGGCCGAATGGACAGTGATTGACGGGCCCGAAAGCGCCAGCGCCTTCGCCGACAGACTCGCCAAGGCGCCGTATCGCCGCGCGCAGCGCACGTCGATCTCGGGCGCCATCGACGCCGCCGCGAAACTGTTCGAGAACAACGGCTACAACAGCATGCGACAGGTCATCGACGTGTCGGGCGACGGGCCCAACAACAGCGGCCGCCCCGTCGCGGTTGCGCGCGACGAGGCGATTGCGCAGGGCGTCACCATCAATGGCCTCCCGCTCGTCGGCATCCGGCCCTACATCAGCCCCGCCGACATCCAGGAGCTCGACATCTATTACGAGGATTGCGTGATCGGCGGCTTCGACGCCTTCATGGTGCCGATCCGCGACTCGCGTTCCTTCGTGGAAGCCACGCGCACCAAGCTGGTGCGCGAAATCGCAAGCCTGCCCGCGCCGCCGAAATCGCCCATCCAGCGTGTCGCTGGACGCGAGCCGCGGATTTCCTGCATGATCGGGGAATCCTTGTGGCGCAACAGGTGGGGCAATTGAAGCTTTCTGCGATCTTCTTCTGCGCGCTCGTCGTCGCCGCGCCGCTGGCCTATGCGCAAGTTGCGCCCGAACCGATCATTTCGGGTTTCGCCCGCACGCTGCCCGTCACGGCGCGCAACGGCATGGTCGTGTCGCAGGATGAACAGGCCTCGCGCATCGGCGCGGAGATCATGAAAGCGGGCGGCAATGCGGTGGATGCCGCCGTGGCGACAGGCTTTGCGCTCGCCGTGACCTTGCCGCGCGCCGGCAATCTCGGTGGCGGCGGCTTCATGCTCGTGCATCTCGCCCAGCAGAAGAAGACGATCGCCATCGACTACCGCGAGACTGCGCCCGCCGCCGCGCGCCGCGACATGTTTCTCGACGCCAACGGCAAGTTCGCGCCGGAGAAATCGCAGTCGAGCGGGCTCGCCGTCGGCACGCCCGGCACCGTGGCGGGGCTGACGCTCGCGCTTGAACGATACGGCTCGGGCAAGTTCACGCTCGCGCAGCTTCTCGCGCCCGCCATCGCGCTGGCGCGCGACGGCGTTGCGGTGGAGGGCGATCTCGCGACCTCGCTCGGCGAGATCCGCGCCCGCATCGCGCGCTATCCATCGAGCCGCGCCATCTTCATGCGCGGCGACGCTCCCTTGCGGGCGGGCGACAGGCTCGTGCAGTCCGATCTGGCGGCATCGCTGGAGCGCATCGCGCGCGACGGCGCGGCTGGCTTCTATCAGGGCGAGACCGCGCAGAAAATCGTCGCCAGCGTGCAGGGCGCGGGCGGCGCGATGACGCTGGAGGACTTGCGCGATTATCGGGCCGTCGCGCGCGAGCCGGTGCGCGGCTCCTATCGTGGCCACGACATCGTCTCCATGCCGCCGCCGTCGTCAGGCGGCGTGCATGTCATCCAGATCCTCAACATGCTCGAAGGCTGGCCGCTCGGCGAACTCGGGCAGAACTCCGCCGCCACGCTGCATCTCATGGCTGAAGCCATGAAGCGCGCCTATGCGGATCGCGAGATCTGGCTCGGCGACCCAGATTTCGTGAAAGTGCCGGTCGCGGGCCTGACGTCGAAAACCTATGCGGCGCAGCTCCGCAAGACGATCTCGGCCGATCGCGCGACGCCCTCGCGGGATATTTCCGCTGGCGACCCCGCGCCTTACGAGAGCGACCAGACTACGCATTATTCCGTGGTCGACAAGGACGGCAACGCCGTCGCCAACACCTACACGCTGAACTTTTCTTACGGGCTCGGGCTCGTCGCGGACGGCACCGGCATCCTGCTCAACAACGAGCTCGACGATTTCGCCGCCATCGAGGGCGCCGCCAACGCCTTTGGCTTGCGTGGCGGCGGCGCCAATGCGCCCGAGCCGCGCAAGCGGCCGCTGTCGTCGATGAGCCCAACCATGGTGTTTCGCAACGGCGAGCTGGAGATCGTCACCGGCACGCCCGGCGGCTCGCGCATCATCACGACCGTGCTGCAGATCATCTCGAACATGATCGACCACGGCATGAACGCCGCCGAGGCGAGCGAGGCGGTGCGCGTGCATCATCAATTGTACCCGGAAGAACTGCGCGTCGAACGCGGCCTGTCGATCGACACCATTCGCCTGCTCGAAGCCAAGGGCCATGTCGTGCGCCAGCAGCGCGCCATGGGCTCGGCGCAGACCATCCACCGCGCGGACGGCGTGCTCTACGGCGCCGCCGACACGCGGCAGGCGGGGACGGCGGCGGTCGGCTACTGATCCTGCTGCCAGGCCTTGCCGGTCTTGGTCGGCGCGAGGCCCAGGTGATGCGCGACGCTGGCGCCGATGTCGGCGAAAGTCGGCCGCGCGCCGAGTTCACGCGGGGCGATGTCGGGCCCGAAGGCCAGCACCGGAACCTGCTCGCGCGTGTGGTCGGTGCCGGACCAGGTCGGGTCGTTGCCGTGGTCGGCGGTGAGCACGCAGAGATCGCCGGGGCGCAGCGCCGCCAGCAGTTCGGGAATGCGCGCATCGAAGCGCTCCAGCCCCGCCGCATAGCCAGCCACATTGCGACGGTGGCCGAAATCGGTGTCGAGATCGACGTAATTGGCGAAGGCGAAACCGCCGTCCGGCAGCGACTTCACCGTTTCCACCGTCATGGAAAAATGGTCCATGTCGTCGCGGCCCTTCAGCTCCGTTCCGGTGTTGCGGTGCCCGAAGATGTCGCCGATCTTGCCGATCGAGACGATGGCGCGCCCGCCTTCCGCGGCCCGGTCGAAGATCGACCCGTGTGGCGGCGGCAGTGAAAAGTCCTTGCGGTACTGCGTTCTTTTGTATGTCGCCGGCGAGGTTCCGACGAACGGCCGGGCGATGATGCGGCCGATGTGGAGCGGATCGCACAGGCGCCGCGCGATGGCGCAGACTTCGTAGAGCCGTTCGCGCCCGAAGCTCTCCTCATGCGCGGCGATCTGCAGCACGGAGTCGATCGACGTGTAGACGATCGGCTTGCCGGTGCGCACATGCTCGTCGCCGAGCTCTTCGATGATCGCCGTGCCGGACGCATGGCTGTTGCCGATCACGCCGGGCAGCCGCGCCTCGCGCACCAGATCGGCGATCAGGGATTCAGGAATGGCGGGCGTCGCATCGGGAAAATACCCCCAGGTGAAATCGGCGGGGGCGCCGGCGATCTCCCAATGGCCCGAGGGCGTGTCCTTGCCGAGCGACTGCTCGATGGCCGTGCCCCAGGCGCAGGATGCGCGGCCGCTGAAACCCGGCGGCAGGCGCCCGGTTGCGAGCCGCGCGACGGCGCCGAGGCCGAGCGCGTCGAGGTTGGGCATGCGCAACGGGCCGGCGCGCAGGCCCGCCACATCGGCGTGACCGGCGGCGCAGCGTTCAGCAATATGACCCAGCGTATCAGCGCCGACATCGCCGAAGCTCTGTGCGTCGGGCGCATTGCCGCAACCGAAGGAGTCGAGAACGAGAATGAGCGCGCGGCTCATGCGCCGGTCGCCACGGCGGCGGCTTCGATCGAGAAGGCGGCGGCGAACAGCGCGCGCGTGTATTCGGTTTTCGGATGCGCAAAGATTTCGGTCGCGGGCCCGGCTTCCACCACCTTGCCGTGGCGCATGACGATCAACTCGCTCGCCAGCGCACGCACGACTTTCAGGTCGTGACTGATGAAGAGGTAGGCGAGATTGCGCCGCTTCTGCAGGTCGCGCAGGAGATCGACGATCTGCGCCTGCACCGACATGTCGAGCGCCGAGGTCGGCTCGTCGAGCACGACGAACTTCGGGTCGAGCGCCATGGCGCGCGCAATCGCGATGCGCTGGCGCTGGCCGCCAGAAAATTCATGCGGGTAGCGATCCATCGACGAGGGATCGAGACCGGTGTCGGCGAGCGCGCGTGCGACGATCTCGCGGCGCTGCGCGGCGCTAAGGCCGTTGTCTTGCACCAACAGACCCTCTTCCACGATGTCGGCGACCGACATGCGGGGCGAGAGCGAACCGTAGGGATCCTGAAACACGATCTGCATGTCGCGCCGCAGCGGCCGCATGGCTTTTGAATCGAAGCCGTCGATGCGTTGGCCAAGATAGGCGATCGGCCCTTCCGAGCGGATCAGCCGCAACAGCGCGAGGCCGAGCGTCGTCTTGCCGGAGCCCGATTCTCCGACGACTCCGACGGTCTGGCCTTCGCGCACGGTGAGCGAAATGCCATCGACCGCCTTCACATGTCCGATCGTGCGGCGAAGGAAGCCGCGCTTGATCGGGAACCACACCTTGATGTCGTCGCCGGTGACGATGGGCGCCGCATCCGGGTTGCTCGGCGCAGGCATGCCTTTGGGTTCGGCGGCGAGAAGCGCGCGTGTGTAGGGATGCTGCGGAGCGTCGAACACCG
>JAQGKM010000048.1 GCA_028290125.1 Hyphomicrobiales bacterium
TGCCGTGGATCGCCGCGACCTCGGTGATCGGCCCATACGTGCTGCCGGCCTACCACCTCGAACTCATCGTCGCGATGACCAACAAGATCACCTGCAGCCCGGTGCGCGGCGCCGGACGTCCGCAGGGTTGCTTCGTCATGGAGCGGATGATGGATCGCATCGCCCACGAGCTGAAGCTCGATCGCGGCGAAGTGCGGCGACGCAATTTCATCAAGCCCGAGCAGATGCCCTATAACATCGGGCTCACCTTCCGCGACGGGAAACAGGCGATCTACGACAGCGGCGACTATCCGCTCAGTCAGCAGATGGCGCTGGACCACACGGCCTACGAGAGCTTCGAGGCGCGTCGCAAGGAGGCGCTTCGCAAGGGTCGCTACATAGGCATCGGCATCGCCAATGCGGTCGAGGGCACGGGGCTTGGACCTTATGAAGGCGCCACGATCCGGATTTCGACCAGCGGCAAGATCGTGCTCTACACCGGCGCCACGCCGCAGGGGCAGTCGCACCAGACGACGCTGGCGCAGATCGCAGCCGATCATCTCGGCGTGTCCTATGACGACATCCGCGTTGTCACGGGCGACACCGGCTCGATCCCCTTCGGCATGGGCACCTTCGCATCACGCACGGCGGTGAACGCGGGCTCCTCCGTGCATCTGGCGGGCATCGAGGTCGCCGAAAAGATCAAGAAGCTCGCAGCCGAAATGCTCGAAGTCTCGCCCGACGATCTCGAATTGCGCGACGGCGGCGTCGAGGTGCGCGGCGTGCCGGGCATGCGCAAGACTTTGCGCGAACTCGCCCACGTCTCGGCTGGCATGTACGGCTTCTCGATGAAAGGCGACCGCGATCCGGGTCTCGAGGCGACGAGCTACTTCAAGCCGGAGCAATCGACCTACGCCAATTCGTGTCACGTCGCCGAAGTCGAGGTCGACATCGAGACCGGGCACGTGCAGGTGACGCGCGTGCTGGTCAATCATGATTGCGGGCGCGTCATCAATCCGATGATCGTCGAGGGGCAGATCGTCGGTGGCGTCGCGCATGGCGTGGGCAATGCGCTGTTCGAGCAATTGCTGTTCGATGAGAACGGTCAGCCGCAAACGACGAGCTTCGGCGATTATCTGATCCCGATGGCGACAGACGTGCCCAACGTCGAGGTGATCCACACCGAAACGCCGTCTCCGCTCAATCCGATCGGCGTCAAGGGTGCGGGCGAGGGCGGCACGATCGCGGTGATCGCCGCCATCATCAGCGCCATCGAACATGCGCTGACGCCGTTCGACGTGCGCCTGACGACGATGCCGGTCACCCCCGAGCAGATCGTGCGCATGATCAAGACAAAACCGCCGATGGCCGCCGAATGAGCCGCGCCGATCAGACACGGAAGGGCGACGCCATGCACGGTTGGCCCATCCATCGAAACATGCGAGCGCTCCGCTCGAACTCCTGCACCATGAGGCGCGCCCGATGACACACGACAAGACTCGTCCCAATCCTCCGATGGACCTTCACGCCCACATCGAAGCGCTCGACAAGGCGGGGCTTCTGGTGCGCGTCGACAGGCCCATCAACAAGGACACGCAGCTGCAGCCGCTCGTGCGCTGGCAGTTCATCGGCGGCGTGCCGGAAGACGAGCGCCGCGCCTTTTTGTTCACCAATGTCGTGGACTCCAAGGGCAAGCGCTACGACATGCCCGTCGTGATCGGCGCGCTGGCGTCGTCGCCGCGCATCTACGCCATGGGCATGGGCCGTCCGGTCGAAGACATCGGCCCGGCGTGGACGGACGCCATCCTCAATCCGGTGCCGCCGGTCATCGTCGAGACGGCGCCGTGTCAGGAAATCGTCATGCAGGGCGACGACCTCACGCGCGAGGGCGGCGGGCTTGCGAGCCTGCCGGTGCCGATCTCGACGCCCGGCTACGACGCAGCGCCCTATCTCACCGCGACGTTGTGCGTGACGCGCGATCCTGAAACCGGAGTGCAGAACACCGGCATGTACCGCGCGGCGCTCAAGGCCAAGGATCGCCTGGTGGTGCGCATGGTGGCGCGGCCCGGCGGCGCCGGCGGCTGGATCCACTGGAACAAATATCGCGCGCGCAAGGAGCGCATGCCGATCTCGATCGTGCTCGGCGCAGCGCCCGTCGTCGTGTTCACCTCGCCGCAGAAACTCGCCGTCGACCTTGACGAATATGCCGTCGCCGGCGCCGTCGCGGGGCAGCCCATCGAGATGGTGAAGTGCCTGACCAACGATCTTCTGGTGCCTGCGGCGTCCGAGATCGTCATCGAGGGCTATATCGAGCCGGACCTGCTCGAGCCTGAAGCGCCGTTCGGCGAAAGCAACGGCTATGTCGCGCTCGAAGCCTTCAACATGCCGATGCAGGTTACGGCGATCACGCAGCGGCGCAACGCCATGTTCAACGCCATCATCAGCCAGGTGACGCCAAGCGAGTCGAGCGTCATCAAGAAAGTCGCGTACGAGCCGCAGTTTCTCGGGCATCTCAAGCATGCGCTCGGCATCAAGGGCATCAAGCGCGTCGTTCTTCACGAGCCGCTCACCAATTTGCGCCCGGTCATATTTCTGCAGTTCGAATACGGCGCGCCCCAGACCGAAATCTGGCGTGGCCTGCAGGGCGCGAGCACGCTTCTGACAGCCTTCGGAAAGGTCGTGATCGCGGTGAGCGACGACATCGATCCGTCGTCGGTGGACGCCGTCCTGTGGTCGATTGCCTATCGCAGCAACCCGAAGGAAGACGTCGTGATCTTCCCGTATCGCGGGGGCGGGCAAGGATCGCAATACGGCGAACGCAAGACCGATTCCGCCTTGCTGATCGACGCGACGCGCAAGCGGCTGATGGCGCCGCTCGCCCTGCCGCGCAAGGAGTTCATGGAAGACGCGCTCGCGCTCTGGAACGAGCTCGACCTCCCGCCGGTCAAGCGTCCGTCGCCGTGGCACGGCTACGAGCTTGGAAACTGGGGCGACGACTGGACGCGTTTCGCCGAAAACGCTGTCCGCGGCGATTGGGAAGTCAACGGAGTCGAAACGTTCAAGCGCCAGCGGAGCGGCCTCGAGGCCGAGACGACGGTGCGTTCCGTCGAGAAGTGAAAGTCAGGGAGGACGGCATGAAGACGACACTCAAGGCGCTTCCTGTCCTCGCCGGCGCGCTTTGCGCCGGGGCGGCGCAGGCCCAGACGGTCGAGCAGTTCTACACCGGCAAGACCATGGAGCTGATCGTCGGCTACCCGCCGGGCGGCAGCAATGACGTGTACGGACGCGCGGTGGCGCGCAACATCGGACGCTTCATCGCAGGGCGTCCGCAGGTTGTGTTTCGCAACATGCCGGGCGCCGGGAGTATCCTGGCGGCCAATCACATCTACAATGTCGCGCCGCGCGACGGCACCGTGCTGGGGCTGCTCGCCGCCACCAACACGCTCGATGAAAAGCTCGGCGCCACAGGCGTGAAGTTCGAGACCAGCAAGTTCACCTGGGTCGGCCGCGTCGCCGCCGGGACTAACGTCACCGCTGTGTGGCGGACGTCGAAAATCCAGACCATCAAGGACGCCTTCACCACCGAGGCGGCGCTCGGCGCCACCGGCACCGGATCGACCGTCTTCATCTATCCGAATGTGCTCAACCGCGTGTTGGGCACGAAGTTCAAGATGGTGATGGGCTACGGCGGCTCGAACGAAGCCATGCTCGCCATGGAGCGCGGCGAGGTCGAGGGGCATTCGACGAGTCTCGAGGCCTACAAATCGGCGCATCCCGCCTGGCTCAAGGACGGCACGGTCCGCGTTGTCGTGCAGTACGGGCTGACGCGGCATCCCGACCTGCCCGACGTGCCGACATGTCTCGAGATCGCAACCAATGACGAGCAACGGCGCATTCTCGGCGCCGTCGTCAACGCGACCGAAATCGGCAAGGCGATTCTTTCGACGCCGGCCGTTCCGGCGGACCGCACGCGCGCGCTGCGCGACGCCTTCATGGAAATGACCCGCGACGCAGAATTCCAGGCCGAGCTGGAGAAGATGCGGGTCGAGCTGACGCCGATGTCGGGCGAGAAGCTGCAGGCGCTCGTGCAGGAGGTCGGCGACATGCCGCCCGAGCTGATCACCAAGATCAAGGCCGTGTACGGCGGTGGTTGAATCAGGAAAGGCGGCCGCGGCGCATGCGTGATTTTTCACTCACCTCTTTCGATGAGAAAAGCCGATGAGCGTTCAGGGCGCCATGCAGGCGGCGTGGCCCGCGCGCGGCGGCGGGCCGGACGTCATCGTGGTCGGCGAACGGCCCATTCCGCAGCCGGCCGCCGGGCAGGTTCTCATCCGCACGCACTACGCGGGCGTCAATCGCCACGACGTCAACCAGCGCGCACGCGGCAGCGGCCCAAAGGGCTCGACCGACATTCTTGGCCTCGAAGTCTCGGGTGCGATCGCGGAGATCGGAGCTGACGTGACGGGCCTTCGCGCAGGCGACGAAGTCTGCGCGCTCGTCGATGGCGGCGGCTATGCGCAATGGGTCGTCGCCGACGCCGCGCTCGTCATGCCGCGTCCCGCCGCGCTCGACATGCGCGAAGCCGCGGCCTTGCCCGAAGCTCTCTTCACCTGCTGGTTCAATGTCGTGCAGCTCGGGCGGCTGCAACGCGGCGATTGGCTTCTCGTCCACGGCGGAACCAGCGGCGTCGGATCGATCACGCTGCAGGTCGCACGCGCGCTCGGCGCGAAGACGATTGCGACCGCGGGGTCTCCCGCCAAATGCGAGGCGGCGCGCGCCTTCGGCGCCGACGTCGCCATCGATTACCGCACGCAGGACTTCGTCGCCGAAGTCGCGTCCGCCACGGCGGGGCGGGGCGTCGACGTCATCCTCGACATGGTGGGCGGCGCCTATGCGGAGCGGAACCTCGCGGCGCTTGCGATGGACGGACGCATCCTGCACCTGGCATCGGGCGCGACGCCCGTCTGGTCCGCGCCGCTTCGCCTGATCATGGAGAAGCGGGCGATCGTCACGGGCTCACTGCTTCGCCCACTCGACATCGGTTCCAAGGCGATGATCGCCGCGGCGCTGAAGACACGCGTGTGGCCGCTGCTCGGAACGGAAATCCGCCCGCGCATCGACTCGGTGCTGCCGCTGCACGAGGCGGGAGCGGCGCACGCCCGCATGGAATCGAGCGAACATATCGGCAAGATCCTGCTGGATTGCCGCAGCGAATAAAGCCGGTCCGCAAAGGATCGTCGACCGAGGGAGGAACGCATGACCCGAAGGCTGCTTCGCATCGCCACCATGGCTTGCATCGCGCTCATGGCCCAGTCCGTCGCCGCACGCGCGGCCGACGTCGTGAAGATCGGCGTGCTCAACACGTCGGGCGACATCGCCGTGCATCTCGCGATCGAGAAAGGCTACTTCAAGGAGGAGGGGATCGAGCCCGAACTCATCCTGTTCGACGCCTCCGCGAAAATGATCCCGTTCCTCGGGAATGGACAACTGGATGTCGGCGGCGGCGCGACTGCGGTCGGGCTCTTCAACGCGATCGACCGCAAGGTCGGGCTGCGCATCGTCGCCGAGAAGGGGCGCACCGAGCCGGGCTTCATCTATCAGAGCTTCATGATCCGCAAGGCGCTGATCGACAGCGGCCGCTTCAAGACATGGTCGGATCTGAAAGGACTCAAGTTCGCCCAAGGGGGCGCAGGCGTGGGACCGCTCGCGCTGCTCAGCGAGGCGGCCGAAAAAGGCGGCGTCAAATACGCCGACATCGAAAAGGTGTTCATGAGCTTTTCGCAGCAGGTGGCGGCGCTGAAAAGCGGCGCCATCGACGGCTCCGTCATGAACGAGCCCTACAAAACGATCGTCGCCCAGGAGGGACTCGCGGTGGAATTCGCCCCGACGGAAGTCATCCGCAGCAAGTTCGAACTCTCGCTGCTGTTCTTCGGCGAACAGTTCCGCTCGGAGCGCAAGGATGTCGCGCGGCGCTTCATGCGGGCGTTCCTGAAGGGCAATCGCGAATATCTGAACGCGATCGAAAACGGCCGCTGGCGCACCGATGGCGGCGCCGACGAGGTGATCGCCATCTTCGCCAAGAAGCTCAGCGTGCCGGAGGACCTTGCGCGCAAGATCACGCCGCAGGCGGCCGATCCGGACGGGCTGCCCAATGTCGACAGCATCCGGCGCGACCTCGCCTTCTTCAAGTCCGAAGGCGACGTGACCAACGCGGCGCTCCAAGTCGATGATTGCATCGACCTGTCATTCGCGGAGGCGGCGGCAAAGGAACTCGGCCCCTACGTCAAACGCAAATAAGCCTGCGCCTGAAACCGGAGACGCGATCATGTCGAAAGTTTTTCTCGGACTTCTCGCGATGCTGGCAGCGGCCACGACCGCGACCGGCGCGCTGGCGCAGGGCTTCTTCGCCGGAAAGACCCTGACGCTGCTCGTCAATTATGACGCAGGCGGGCCGACCGACACCGAGGCGCGCGTGCTGTCGCGTCACATCGGAAAGCACCTCGCCGGCAATCCCGCGATAGTCGTCCAGAACATGGGCGGCGCGGCGGGGCTTGTCGGCGCCAAATATCTCGGCGAGATTGCGCCGCGCAACGGCCTGACCATGGGCTATCTCACCGCTGCCGCGCATCGCTATTTCGCCAACCCGGAACAATTCAAGGTGGATTTCCGCACCTATGAATTCATCGCCCTCGTGCCGAGCGGACGCATCCACTATTTCCGCGCGGACGTGAAACCAGGACTGAAGCAGGCGACTGATCTCGTGAACGCGCAGAACCTCGTCGTCGGCGGGCTCGGACCCGATGCACCGAAGGATATGTCGATGCGCCTCACGCTCGACATGCTCGGCGTCCGCTACAAATATGTGACCGGATACAGTTCGTCCGCGCAGGCGTTTCTGGCGCTGCAACGCGGGGAGATCAGCTATTACGCGGATTCTCCCGCAGACTACCTCGGCAAGGCGGCGCCGCTCGTCGAGAGAGACCTGTTGCTGCCGGCTTTCTTCGATCCCGGTTTTGACGGCAACGCCTTCAACGTCCCCAAGCAGATGAAGGACATGTCCATGCAGTCCTTTCCGGATTTCTACCGCGCGGTGCGCGGCAAGGATCCGGACGGGCCTCTGTGGGAAGCCTACAAGACCATGCTGATGGTCGGCGGCTCCATGTATCGTCTGCTCGCGCTGCCGCCGGGCGCGCCGGCGGAGGCGCGCGATGCGCTGCGCAAGGCGGTGCTCGATCTCAACGACGATCCCGACTATGTTGCGGAAGCGCGCAAGACGATGGGAGAATCGCCGGAATACGTGTCCGCGCCGGATCTCAACGACACCGTCCGCAAGGGGCTTTCGCTCGAGCCGCAAATGCGCAAATTCATGCAGGACTACAGCAAGGGCGCCAATTGATTCCAGCGCGGCGCCACAGTGCGCGCTGGGACGACAACAACGGGGTGGAACCATGAACGATCAAGCCAGCGGCGCGGCGTTGCGCATCATCTGCGCGGGAGGTTTCCGCGCCGCCATGGAAGCCATCGCGCCGCAATTCGAGAGCGAGTCCGGATCCCGCGTCAGCCTCACGTTTGGAACGCCGGCGAAGACGCGCGAACTCGTCAGCGCCGGAACGGATTTCGATCTCGCGGTCGTCACGGCGGGCAGTCTCGACGAGGCCGCAACCGCGCAGCTCGATGCCGCGACGCGCTTCACCGTCGCGCGGAGCCCCGTCGGCATGGGGTTGCGTGCAGGACTCGAGAAACGGTCGATCAGCGCCTTGCCGGACTTCATCGCGGTGATCGAGTCGCTGTCCTCGATCGGCCTGTCGGATCCGAAGGCCGGCACCAATCTCGGCGCCGACATTCTCGCCAATGCGGAGCGGCTCGGCTTCGCCGACAAGATGCGCGACAAGGTCAAGCTGGTGTTCGGTCCCGGATCGCTGGCGTCCGCCTCTGTCGCCAAGGGCGAGATCGATGCGGTGATCACGCTCGCGAGCGAGATCATCACGGTCGAGGGCGTCACGTTTCTCGGCGCCATTCCGGAGGAGATGCGGCTCGGCACGCCCTTCGTCGCCGCTGCCGCACGGGGCGATGTTCCGCCAGCCGCGCAGCAGTTCCTCGACTTCCTGAAGACGCCGGGCTCTGTGGAGAAGATGCGCAAGACCGGCCTGGTCGCGCTGCCCTGACGCACCCTCGTGAGGGAACTCAGGATCGGTCTCCGGATTTCGCCTGTCATCGACGGGAGAGATCGCAATGGACAGGCTGGCGCATTTCGCATTGGTAGGGCTGCTGGCCGGGACGCTGTCCGCCTGCGGCGAGCGTTCGAATGTGCCGGAGGAGCAATCCTACGGCGCCAATCCGACGCTGCCGGCGCCCAAGAATACTCTCATTCCGACGGTCAACATCGCGGCCGCCAAGGGCTGGCCTGAAGGCGCGCAGCCGAAGGCCGCCGATGGCATGAGCGTGACGGCTTTCGCCACCGGCCTGCAGCATCCGCGAAAAGTGTTGCAGCTTCCCAACGGCGACGTGCTGGTTGCCGAAAGCGACGCGCCGCCGAAGGAAGAGTCGGAAGGCATCAAGGGCTGGGTCATGGGTCTGGCGATGAAGCGCGCTGGCTCCAGCAAGCCGAGCGCGAACCGCATCACGCTGCTGCGTGACGCCGATGGCGACGGCCGCGCCGAGGGGCGCTTCGTCTTCGCCGAGAATCTGAATTCGCCCTTCGGAATGGCGCTCGTCGGCAACGACCTCTACGTCGCCAACACCGACGCCATCGTGCGCTTCGCCTATCAGGAGGGCGCCACGCGCGCTGAAGGCGCGCCCGTCACCGTGACGCCCTTGCCGGCGCGTCCGTTCAATCATCACTGGACGAAAGATCTCGCCGCCTCGCCGGACGGCTCGAAGCTGTACGTGACGGTCGGCTCCAACAGCAACGTCGGCGAGAACGGACTCGACGCCGAGAAGGATCGCGCCTCCGTGTTCGAGGTCGATCGCACGACGGGCCAGAAGCGTCTCTATGCGTCGGGCCTGCGCAATCCGAACGGTCCCGCGTTCGAGCCTCAGTCGGGCGCGCTCTGGGTTGTCGTCAACGAGCGCGACGAGATCGGCAGCGACCTCGTGCCGGATTACATGACGAGCGTGAAGGACGGCGGCTTCTATGGTTGGCCCTTCTCCTATTATGGCCAGACGGTCGATACGCGCGTCAAAGAGCAAAATCCCGAACTCGTCGCCAAGGCCATCAAGCCCGACTATGCGCTGGGCGCCCATACGGCGTCCCTCGGTCTCGCCTTCAACACCGGCGATCTGTTTCCGCCGGAGTTCAAGGGCGGCGCCTTCATCGGCCAGCACGGATCGTGGAATCGCAAGCCGCGCAGCGGCTACAAGGTCGTGTTCGTGTCGTTCCGCGACGGCAAGCCGGAAGGATTGCCGCGCGACATTCTCACGGGCTTCGTCAACGACAATGACGAGGCGCTCGGCAGGCCTGTCGGCGTGACCTTCGATCGCGCCGGCGCGCTTCTGGTGGCCGACGATGTCGGCTCCACGGTGTGGCGCGTCGCGCCTGTGAAGAAGTCGGCCGCCATCCAGAACTGACAAACGCGGGCGTGACCGAAGCGCCGCGCTCCGTTTGACGAAGTCGCCGGAAGTCGCCATGCTGGTGGCGTTTCCGGGAGATCCCCGACAAGGGGCTGAGAAACCGATGGCTGGACCGTTTCGCACGGTCCAGCAGCGCGGAAATCCCTCGAACCTGATCCGGTTAGCACCGGCGTAGGGAGGGAATCGCGTCAGCACCCTCGCACGCCAATTCCGCGAGGGGCATGACGATTATCATCGAACAAACCATTGATGTCGGCCGCCGGCTACCGGCGACGCCGATCTTGCAACACGCGCCCGCCGCACTGCCCGCCACGGCGGATGTCGTCATCATCGGCGGCGGCGTCATCGGCCTGTCGATCGCCTGGCGCGCCGCGCTCGCGGGCCTGGCGACGGTCGTGGTCGAGCGCGACGAGGCCGGCGCCGGCGCGAGCCTCGCGGCGACCGGCATGCTCGCGGCCGCAGCCGAATTCGAGACCGGCGGCGAAAGTCTCCTTCCGTTCGCCCTGGCGAGCCAGCGACGCTGGCCGCGCTTTCGCGATGAGCTCGAACAGGCGAGCGGCGTGTCGCTGGATTTCGAGACGCGCGGCACGCTCGTCGTGGCGCTGACGCGCGATGAAACATCGAGGTTGCGCGCCAAGCATGATCTGCACGTGCGTGCAGGATTGCCGACGCGCTGGCTCGCCGCCACGGAGGCGCGCGATCTCGAGCCGGGTCTGCGCTCCTCGACGACAGCGGCCCTGTTGTGCGCTGACGATCATCAGGTCGATCCGCGTCGGCTGATCCCCGCGCTGCGGCTCGCGCTGAAAGCTGCGGGCGCGACACTGGTGGAGCATTGCGACGTCCTGTCGATCGATCGTGAAAACGGCCGCTGCGCCGGCGTCGTCACAAACCACGGCGCCTGCCGCGCGCCATCGGTGGTGGTCGCAGCGGGCGCCTGGGCTGCGCGCGCGGGTCTGCTGCCCGAGTCGATCCACGCGCCCGTGCGCCCGCTCAAGGGGCAATCCATCGCCTTGCGGATGAACCGCATGGCGCCGGCGACACGCCATGTCATCTGGACCGAGCAGGTCCACATGGCGCCGAAGGCGGATGGCCGCCTGATCGTCGGCGCGACGGTCGAGGAATGCGGCTTCGATCCCTCCATCACGGCGGGCGGACTCTTCGCCTTGCTGGAGGGCGCACGCCGCGCCCTGCCGTGCGTGGAAGAGATGAGCGTCGACGCGGTGTGGAGCGGCTTTCGCCCGACCTCCGACGACGACGCGCCGATCCTCGGCGCAACGCCCGTGCCGGGATTGCTGCTGGCCGTCGGGCATCATCGCAATGGAATCCTGCTGGCGCCCGCGACGGCGGACGCAATCGTCGATCTGCTGCAGGGACGCAATGCGGCGCCCGAGGCCGCCGCGCTCGATCTCGCACGCTTCAGGAGGAGCGCATGAAAATCTACGTCAACGGCGTCGAGCGCGAAGGCGCTTACACGCGTCTGTCCGAACTCTGGGCGGAGCAGAGCCGCGAAAACGAGATCGCAAGTCCGCGCGGCTTCGCCATGGCGGTGAACGGAGAACTCGTGCGGCGCGACCAATGGGACAGCACGCCGGTCGCCGCCGGCGATCGCATCGAAATCGTACGCGCATTCGCGGGAGGCTGAACATGCTGGACAATTTCTCGATTGCGGGCGTGCCCCTGACATCCCGGCTTCTGCTCGGCACCGCCGGCTATCCAAATCAACGGCTCATGTGCGACGCCGTGCGCGCGAGCGGCTGCGAGATCGTCACGGTTTCGCTGCGCCGCGCATCGCTCAGCGGGCACGGATCCGACACGCTGGAGCTACTGTCGGGCTATCGCATCCTGCCCAACACCGCCGGTTGCGAGACGGCGCGCGACGCCATTCTCACCGCCGAACTCGCGCGCGAGGCGCTGGGGACCAACTGGGTGAAGCTCGAAGTGATCGGCGATCGCGAAACGCTTTATCCCGACGTCAGCGAATTGCTCGAGGCGACGCGCAAGCTCGTCGATCTCGGCTTCGTCGTCCTGCCTTACTGCTCGGACGATCCCGTCCTGTGCCAGCGTCTCGCCGATGTCGGCGCAGCCGCCGTCATGCCGATGGGATCGCTGATCGGCTCGGGCATGGGCGTCGCCAATCCGGCGACCCTCGAACTGATCTGCCGCCGCTCGCCCGTGCCGGTCATCGTCGACGCCGGCATCGGCACAGCGTCGGATGCGGTGATCGCCATGGAGCTCGGCGCCTCGGCCGTGCTCCTCAACACGGCCGTGTCGCGCGCCGACGATCCCGTGGCGATGGCCAACGCCATGCGGCTTGCGGTGGAGTCCGGCCGGCTCGCGCATGTCGCCGGGCGAATCCCGCGGCGCGGCCGCGCCGAGCCTTCGAGCCCGCAACTGGGCCTCGTCGGCTCGTGAGGCATTTACCTGCGCGGTTGCTGGTCGTGACGGATCGCAAGCTCTCCGCGCGTCACGTGCTGGAGACGGTCGCGGCGGCGTTGCAGGGCGGCGCGAACTGGTTCTGGCTGCGCGATCGCGACCTCGAAGGCCGCGAGAGGGAGCGGCTTGCGCACGCCATGATGCAGCATCTGCGCGGGCGCGGGTTTCTCACCATCGGCGGTGACGTCGAACTCGCGCGCATTGTCGGCGCACATGGCGTCCAGCTCTCCGCGCAGGCCGACGTGAAGGCAGCACGCCTTCTCCTTGGACAGGACATGCTCATCGGCGTCTCGGCGCATGTGGGGCAGGATGTCGAGCAGGCGCAGCGCGACGGGGCGGATTACGTGACGCTGAGCCCCGTCTTCCCATCCGCCAGCAAGCCCGGTTATGGCCCGGCTCTCGGCGTGCAGGCGCTTGCGCAGGCGGGCGCCTGTGGGCTCCCGGTCGTCGCGCTTGGCGGCGTCACGGCCGGCAATGCTGCGGCGTGCATCAAGGCCGGGGCGTCGGGCGTTGCGGTGATGGGTGGCGTCTTCGGGGCGCCTGACGCGTGTGCTGCGGCCAAAGCACTGGTGGATGGCGTGCGCTGATTTCCGCAGTTTCGATCACAAGTGCGAATCTCTTCAGACGCGACCTCTGATTATCCGCTACAGTGCAGGCCTGTTCGTTCACCCGCCATGCGGGTCGGCGACGAGTCACTTCGGGCCAGCCCTCCGGGGCTTCCCCTTATGCCGATGCTGGTTGCGACGCTGGTTTCAAGAACTTGCGCTCGCGGCTCTGCTGGAGGATCGCACCGTCACGCGTGATGGGCGGGATCCGTCGAACGGTTCACCAAGGGAGGCAAGAATGGCTAAAGGTCAGATGAAGGGCAACAAGGAAACCAAGAAACCCAAGGCCGACAAGAACGCCAAGGGTGGGACGGGCAGCGCCTACAAGCAGTCGCAGGGCGGCGGCATCAGCGCCACCACGGAAACCTTCGCCAAGAAGAAATAACGCTTACGCGCGTCCGCCAGAGCGGGCGCGCGACTCTTACGCCGCGCGCGCCTTGGGGGCGGGCGCGTGCTGCAGCGGCTCGACGAAAAATGACGGAATGGCGCGGCTTTCTGCAACGCAGCGGAGAACGTCCTGCGCGGCGTCGAGCGCCTCGCCGATCGTCACATCCATGTCGAGATAGCGGTACGAGCCGAGGCGTCCGAGAAAGCTGACGCCCGATGTCGCGCGTGCGCGCTGCACGTATTTCTCCAGCATGTGCTCTTCGCGCGCCTGCCGGATCGGATAATAGGGAATGTCGTTGGGGCCGCAGGCGCGGCTGAATTCGCGGTAGCAGATCGTGCCGTCGATCTCCTGCGATTCCCACGGCGCGAAGTGCTTGTGCTCGGTGATGCGCGTGAACGGCACATCCTCGTCGCAGTAATTGATCACCGCCGCGCCCTGATAATCGCCCGTCTTCCGGAACACGTCGAAATCCAGCGTGCGATAGCCGAGCCGCCCGTGTGCGAATTCGAAATAGCGGTCGATGGGGCCGGAATAGAAGATGTGCGCAAAGTCTTCGTCGAGCGACTCATGCGCCGTCTTCAGCCGTACCTCGATGCCCGGCGCCTGCAGCATGGCGTCGACGATCCTGGTGTAGCCTTCAGCGGGAATCGCCTGATATTTGTGGGCGAAATAGCGGTCGTCGTAGTTGAAGCGCAGCGGCAGTCGTTTCAGGATCGAGCTTGGCAGTTCGGTCGGCTCCATGCCCCATTGCTTGCGCGTGTAGCCGCGAAAGAACGCCTTGTAGAGATCGGCGCCGATCATCGACAGGGCCTGCTCCTCGAAATTCGCCGGATCGGCGATCGCCTGCGCCTTGGCGGCGATGAAGGCGCGCGCCTCGTCCGGGCCCATCGTGGTGCGGAAGAACTGGTTGATGGTGAGCAGATTGACCGGCAGCGAATAGACGGAGCCGCCCGAGATGGCGCGCACCTGGTGCAGATAGGGCTTCATGGCGCCAAAGCGCTGGATGAATGACCAGACGCGTTCGTCCGACGTGTGGAAGATGTGCGGGCCGTAGACATGCGTCATGACGCCCGTGCGGGCGTCACGCTCACTGTGGCAATTGCCCGCGACATGCGCGCGCTCGTCCACCACGACGATGCTGTGCCCGGCTTCCGCCAGCACCCGCGCCAGAACTGCTCCGCTGAAACCTGCCCCGACAATACAAAACCGCATGGGTCGCTCGCTTCGTCAGCCCGCGAGGGCGAGAGGACATTCCGCTTCGTCATCCTCGGGAAGAGGCGACGCGACGGGCCGGTGATCGATGAAGGATGCAAGTTCTCCGTCGGCGAGCGCCGCATAGGCTTGCACGAGGTCGCCGACGTTCATCGATGCATCCTGCTTCCAGAACGAGAGATGTCCGGCGACAAAGCCCGGGTAAATGCAATTGTTCCGCCGTGCACGCTTGCGCACGCCGTAGCAGAGGTCGTGTTCGTCATCGGCCATGATGTCGGGGATGTGGACAAGGTCACGTCCGAGCCAGGCGATGAAGTTGATGCTGATCCGCTCGTTCCAGATGATCGGCGCCGAGGACGCAGGCTGGAAGGCCGCGGGATCGCGCAGGAAGTGATGGTGCAGCTCCTGCGCTTTCGCGCCATCGCCCCAGAGCTTTCCGCACATGCCGCCGGGCGGCAGTTCGCACTCCAGCATGTCGAGCGGAATGGCGCCGGCCTTCTGCTGGAAATGCGCGCAGACGCCATTGTTCACGACATTGGCGCTGACCAGGAAATACTCGGGATGGTGCTTCCGGAACGCGACGAATTCGGCCAGCCGGTGCAGGTCGAAATAGACGATGTCGTCGTCGCATTTCAGGAAGACGTCGTTGGCGTGCGCGTCGCTGGTGGCGACATAATGCTGGTAGGCGCGCGTGTAGAACATGGCGGTCGGCGGGTAATGGCGTTCCGGGCCGCTGACGAACAGGCGCGCGCGGGCGTCTTCCATGCCGGGAAAGCGCCAGTCGCCATTCGAGCCATAGCCGGTGCGGTAGAGCAGGTTGAAGGAGCCAGCCTCGATCGGCCTGCGGTCGTGCATCAGGAGGCGTCCGTTGAAGAACACCTTCAGGCCGTCCGAGCCGATCTCGAGCTCGATGTCGACGAAGCCGAACTCCGGCATCAACGCCGGCGTGCTGACGAATTTCGTGCGGTCGGGATCGGGCGTGCGCCCGACGACGTCCGCAAGCGTCGCGGCCGCGTCGAAATCACGGATTGCGCTGACCGCGTTGCCCCAGCCGCCTAGCACGATCTCGAAACTCAGGCCTGCGCCGGAGATGCGCTGCAGGCCGATGTGTACGTCGCTTTGCGCGCGCACCCGCAGGGGAATGCGTTGCGGTACCGCGCCGAGTTCGATGGCCTGCGGCCAGCGGAAATATTCAAGCGTATGGCTCGGCGTGGTCTGCACGACCGGAAACATCTCGCGCAGCCAGCGCGCGTCCTCGCCATTGCGCGTGAAGTCCCACACGTGCCACTCGTCGATCAGTCCGGCGTCGATGGCGGCGGCGGCGTAGCGCGTCAGCAATTGCATCCGGTCGCGGCGGCCCGCGAAGGTGACGAGGATGGTGCGGCTCTGGTGCATGGGCAGGGTCTCGAATTTCAGGAGTCGCGCAGGCGCGGTCACGCGCGCCGACGTTCGCGCTGCGGAGCCGCAAGCGCCGCCGTATCGTCGGCGCCGGGCCAGAGCCGCGTATCGGTCTTCAGCGGCGAAAAATCGTTCCAGTGCGCGAGCTTCTCGCAATAGACGCGACGATAGTCGGCGTCGCTGAGCGTTTCCGCATTCTCGAGATCGAGCTCGACGCCGATGTCGAAATAGACGTCGAGATTGGTGAGATCGGGCGTCGGCGCCATGCCGCGCTCGCCATCCGCCTGCATCTTCCAGAACAACCGCTCGAGCTGGCGCACGAGGGCTGGAATGTCGCGCAGGACGCTGCGGTCGCGGTTGGCCGCGAGGCGTTCGCGATAGGGCGTAAGAAGTTCGGGATCGCGGCCGAAGGCGATGGCGCGCTCGACGTAATCGTCGGCGCTGTCGCAGATCATGTCGGCGAGCCCGGCCGCGCTGACGACGCTGGCGCAGAACCGCGCCGCGAAGCTGCGTCCCCGCAGCGTGACGATCGGCAGGCCCGCCGTGATGGCGTCCGCCGCGGTCGAATGCGCGCCATACGGAAGCGTGTCGAGGAACAGGTCGGCGATGCCGATGCGCGCGAGATGTTTCGGATTGGGCGCCTTTTGCGCAAAGATCAGCCGCGCCGGATCGACGCCCGCTTGCGTGGCGGCCTTGCGCAGACGTTCGTTGGTGTCGTCATTGCCGGTCAGCAGCCACAGCACGCTGCCGTCCACCTGGGTGAGGATCGTCATCCAGCGCTGGAAGCAGTTCGGCGTGACCTTCTGCATGCCGTTGAACGAGGCATAGACGAAGGCATCCTCGGGCAGCCCCGCTTCCGCACGGCTCGGACGGTCTTCGGCGATCGGACGCTTGCGGTCGATCGGCTGGTTGCAGGGAATGCGCAGCACCTGCTCGGAGTAGAAGATCTCGTTCTCGGGCGGGATGATCTCGGCGTCGGCGATGATGTAGTGGTGATAGGGGCTGCCCATCGTGCCGGGATAGCCGCAGAAGTTCACGATGATCGGGGCAGGGCGGTGCGCCACGACTTTCGTTCGCGCATGCTTGGTGTAGCCGTTGACGTCGATCAGGATGTCGATTGCGTCCTCGGCGATCAGCGCCGCCGCCTGTGCATCGGTCAGAGTCGCAACGTCGCGCCATGTGTCCACGGCGGCGCGCATGCGCGTCTGCACCGGATCGTTGATTCGGGCCTCACCGCAATAATAGGCGAAGATCTCGACCTGCTTCTTGTCATGCAACTCCAGCACTTCGCTGAGCGCGAAGCCGACGGCATGTTCGCGCAGGTCCGACGAGAGATAGCCAATGCGCAGCGGCTGGCCGGAGCCGATCTTGCGCGCGCTGGGACGCACGGGATGCAGGGTCTCGGGGCGTCCGACGAAGGACTGGTTGTAGCGCCAGGCCTTGGCGAGCTGGAACATCGGATCGTCGCTGAGGGCGGCAAGCGCCATCGGTGAAATGGCGTTCAGCATCTGCCGGCGCGACATGTGTTCCGACGACGTCAGCACCGGCCATTTGCATTGGCGCTGGCGCAGGGCGATCCAGTGCTGGGCGGCCTCGGTCTTTTCAGGCGCGAGCTCGATTGCGGATTTCAGCACGTCCTCGGCGGCGCCGAGCTGCTCGCCGTTTTCGAGCGTGCGGCCGATGTGCTGCAGGGTCATCAGCTTGTGGGCGACCTTGTCGGCCGTGATGTCGGGCGTCGCCTGCGCGAAGGACTGCCATTGCGCGATCGCCTGCGCGACGAGCCCGCTGTCCTCGAGCGCGCGTCCGAGGTTGATCTGCGCCGGTCCGAACATCGGCGAGATTTCGAGCGCGGAGCGCAGGGCGTTGATCGCGCCCGGAAGATCTCCGCGCTGCCGCAGCGTGACCGAATAGTTGAACCAGGCGAGATGGCGCAGGCTGTTGTCGAAATTATACGCAAGCCACGTGCGGTAAAGGTCGCTGGCGTCGGCTCCAAGTCCGAGACCGTTGAGGCTCTCGGCGGTGCGGATCAGGTCCGCGAGCGTCATGTCCTGGCTCTTGGCCCGCGTCATGAAGCCCGAGAGGACCGACGCCCGGCTCATGGTTTCGGCAACATCGGTCGACATGTCCCGCCCTCGCAAAATCGGATCGCCGCGTCACGTTCGAGTTCGCGCGACGGCATAATGCAGTCTGGCGAGGCTAGCCGCGCGACCTTGCGCCGGGCTTTCGCGAAGGCTGCGAACCGAAAGCGCCTGCGGCGGAGCGCGCAAATGAAAAGGCGGGCCTCTTTCGAGGCCCGCCTGAAATATGCGGAAGAGCTGACCTTGCGGCGGATCAGATGTCTTCGTAGGCGGCGATCACGGCTTCGATCTGCGCGGTGCTCATCGCCTGGATCTGCCCGGAGGTGAAGGACGCGGCCTGATCGCTCGACAGGGCGCCGATGTCGGCGGTCGAGAGGCCCGGCAGCGAGCGGCTGCTGAGGGCGGCGATCTGCGAGGTCGACAGGGCCGCGACATCGTCCGTCGACATGGCGCCGACTTCGCTGCTCGTCAGCACGCCGAGCTGGGCGGTGGTGAGCGCAACCGTCTGATCCGTCGACAGCGCTTCGAACTGCGCCGACGACAGGGCCGCCACGGCGCCGGTGGTGAGCGCCACGAGCTGGTCGGTGGTGAGGGCCGCGACATCGTCCGTCGTCAACCCGGCGATCTGCGTTGCGCCGAGCGCCCGGATCTGCGTCGTCGAAAGCGCGCCGATCTCGTCCGTTGTCAGCGCTCCGACCTGCGTGGAGGTCAGCGCGGAGACTTGCGCCGTGCTCAGGGCCGCCGTCTGGTCGGTGGTGAGCACGGAGATCTGCGCGGTGCTCAGCGCCGCGATATTGCGGGCGCCGAGAGCCACGACCTGTCCGGTCGAGAGCCCGGCGACGCTGTCGGTGGTGAGCGCGGCAGCCTGTGCGCTGGTCAGCGCGCCGACCTGGCCCGTCGTCAGAGCGGCGGACTGGTCGGTGGTCAGCCCGGCGATCTGCGCCGTGCCGAGGCCCGCAAGGGCGCCGGTGGTCAAGGCGACGAGCTGGCCGGTGGAGAGGACGGCGGTGTCGTCCGTCGACAGGGCGGCGGCTTGCGCGGCGCTGAGGACATGGGCCTGCGTCGTCGACAGGGCGGCGACATCGTCCGTGTTGAGCGCGCCGATCTGCGCGGTCGTCAGGGCGGCGACCTGGCCGGTTCCCAGCGCGGCGACCTGGTCGGTCGAGAGCGCGGCGATCTGGCCGGTGGTCAGCGCCGCGACGTCACGGGCCGAGATGGCGCCGATCTGCGACGTCGAGAAGGCCGCGACCGAGTCGGTGGTCAGCGCGGCGGCCTGAGCGAGCGTCAGGGCGGCGATCTGGCCGGTCGTCATGACGCCGGTCTGGTCGGTCGAGAGCGCCGCGATCTGCGAGGTGCGCAATCCGGCGACGGTGGCGGAGGCGAGCGCCGCGACCTGACCGGTGGAGAGCACCGCGAGACTGTCGGTGGTGAGCGCCGCAGCCTGCGTGGCGCTCAGCGCCCGAGCCTGCGTGGTGGAAAGCGCCGCAACCGTGTCGGTCGAGATCGCCCCGAGCTGCGCGGTGGTGATGGCGCCGATCTGCGCGGTCGTCAGCACGGCGACATTCGCGGTCGGAAGAGCCGCGAGTTGCGCGGTGCCGAGCGCCGCAATGTCGCGGGCCGAGATGGCCGTGACCTGTCCGCTCGACAGCGCCGCGATGGAGTCGGTGGTGAGCGCCGCGGCTTGCGCCGTGGTGAGCGCACCGATCTGCGATGTCGTCAGGGCCGCGGTCTGATCGGTCGAGAGAATGCCGATCTGTGCAGTCGTCAGCGCGGAAACGTCCCGCACCGAGATCGCCGCGACCTGCCCGGTGGACAGGACGGCGAGATTGTCGGTCGTCAGCGCCGCAGCCTGTGCGGCCGTGAGCGCGCCGATCTGCGTGGTCGTGATGCCGACCGCCTGGTCGGTCGTCAGCACGGCGATCTGCGAGGTGCGCAGGCCGGCGACGGCGCCAGTCGTGAGGGCGGAGAGCTGGCCGGTCGAGAGCGCCACCAGATTGTCGGTCGTGAGCGCCGCGACCTGCGTGGCCCCGAGCGCATGGACCTGCGTGGTGCTCAGCGTCGTGGCTTCGTCGCTGGTCAGCGCCGCGACCTGCGCGGTGGTCATGGCGGCGACCTGCGACGTCGTCAGAACCGCGACCTGGTCGGTCGAGAGCGAGCGGACCTGGGCGGAATTGAGAGCGGCGAAATCGCGCGCTTCGAAAGCCCGGACCTGATCGGTCGAGAGCGAAGAGATGTCATCCGTGGTCAGCGCGGCGGTCTGTGCGCTGGTCAGGGCGACGACTTGCGATGTGGTCAGCGCAGCCGCCTGATCGGTGCTGAGCACGGCGATCTGCGACGTGCGCAGGCCGCCGATGGCGGCTGTCGCCAGCGCCGCGACCTGTCCGGTCGAGAGCGTCGCGATATTGTCGGTCGAGAGAGCCGAGGCCTGCGCGGAGCTGAGCGCCCGCACCTGTCCGGTCGACAGGGCGGCGACGGCGTCCGTGGTGAGCGTGCCGAGCTGGGCGGTCGTGAGGGCCGCCACCTGCGTGGATGTGAGCGCCGCGACGTCAGCCGTGCTGAAGGCGGCGACCTGCGCTGTCGACAGGGCGGCGACATCCCGCGCGCTGAGCGCGGCGACCTGTCCGGTGCTGAACGCCCCGATCGAGTCGGTGGAAAGCGCCGCAGCTTGCGTGGCGGTGAGCACGCCGACCTGCGCGGTGGTGAGCGCCGCGGCCTGGTCGGTCGTCAGGACGGAAACCTGCGACGTGCGCAGTCCCGAGATGGCGCCGCTCGTCAGCGCCACGACCTGTCCGGTGGACAGCGTTGCGATGTTGTCGGTGGAAAGCGCGGCGGCCTGCGTCGCGCTGAGGACGTGAGCCTGCGTGGTCGACAGCGCGACGACATCGTCGGTGCTGAGCGCGCCGACCTGCACGGTCGTGAGCGCAGCGACCTGCCCGGTGCTGAGCGCGGCGATCTGGTCGGTCGACAGGGCGGCGATCTGCGCGGTGTTCAGCGCCGCGATGTCGCGCGCCGTGATGGCGGCGACCTGCGAGGTGCTGAAGGCTGCGATCGAATCCGTCGTGATGGCGGCGGCCTGGGCCAGTGTGAGGGCGGCGACCTGGCCGGTGGTCAGGGCGACGGTCTGATCGGTGGAGAGCACGGCGATCTGCGAGGTCCGCAAACCCGCGACGGCCGAGGAGGCGAGCGCGGCGACCTGGCCGGACGACAGGACCGCGACATTGTCGGTGCTGAGCGCGCCGGCCTGGGCGGCGTTGAGGGCGCGCGCCTGCGAGGTGCTGAGCGCCGCGACATCGTCTGTGTTCAGCGCGCCGATCTGCGCGGTGGTGATGGCGGCGACCTGCGCCGTCGTCAGCGCGGCGACCTGGCCGGTGGTGAGCGAGGCGACCTGCGACGTGCTGAGCGCCGCGACATCGCGGGCCGAGATGGCCGCGACCTGTCCGGTCGACAGGCTGGAGATGGCGTCGGTGGTGAGGGCGGCGGCCTGGGCGGCGGTGAGCGCGCCGATCTGCCCGTTGGTGAGCGCGACGGCCTGGTCGGTCGACAGGGCGGCGATCTGCGAGGTGCGCAGTCCCGCGACGGCGGCGGTGGTGAGCGCCGCGACCTTGTCGGTCGAGAGCGCCGCGATGTGGTCGGTGGTCAGCGCCGCAGCCTGCAGCGCGGTAAGCGCACGGGCCTGCGTGGTCGACAGCGCCGCGACATTGTCGGTCGAAAGAGCGCCGATCTGCGTGCTGCTGAGCGCGGTGATCTGAAGGGTGCGCAGCGCGGCGACGTCGTCGGTTGAAAGGACCGCGATCTGCGCGGTGCCGAGCGACGTGATGCTGCGGTTGGAAAGTGCGGCGACCTGCGAGGTGGTCAGCGTCGCGACGGCGTCTGTGGTGAGCGCGGCGGCCTGGGCGCCCGACAGCGCGCCCATTTCGGCGGTGGTCAGGGCGGAAATCTGGTCGGTGGTCAGCGCGGCGATCTGCACGGTGCGGAGCGCGGCGAGCTGGGCGGTGGTGAGCGCGGCGAGGTCGCCGGTTTCAATGACGACCGTCTGGGCCGTGGTGAGACCGATGATCGCGTTGGCGGTCAGGGCGCTGAGCTGCGGGGCCGTGAAGGCGACGATATCGTCGGTGCTCAGGGCGGCGACCTGCGTCGACGTCAGTGCGGAAACCTGCCGCGTGCTGAGGGCCGCAATGTCGGCTGTTTTCAGGGACGCAATTGTCGCTGTCGACAGCGCTGAGATCTGCGCATTTGAAAGAGAAGAAATAATCGACGGCATGATAGCAAGCCCTTGGCACGAGGAATCGCGAACGAGTGAGGCCGCGATCCGCGGCGCGAATCGTTAAAACCTCAAAGCCTTTGGGACATGGCTCGCATGAGCCGATTCGTCGGGTTCGCATCATGCTGATCGGACCTGCGCCAAGCGCCTGTTCGATCCCGACGTCGCGCGCAGGCCCAGAAATCGTGGGCTCGTCGCAGGATCCGTGCTTGCGGCGCAGAACAAAGGGCGCGCTTCCGATAAGGATCCGCAGCCTTTCTACGCCCAAGCTTCTTAAGACAGAGTTAAAGCCAGTGGCTCCGCCGACGCTTCCTCAGCCCGGAGTGCGGGCATATTGCGCGTCGGTCACGTGCTCGAGCCAGTCCACCGCGCGGCCATCGAGCCTTTCCTGCACGGCGATGTGGCTCATGCCGGTGGTGGCGGTGGCGCCATGCCAGTGCTTCTCGCCGGGCGCGAACCAGACGACGTCGCCCGGACGGATTTCCTCGACAGGCCCGCCCTCGCGTTGCGCCCAGCCCAGTCCCGCCGTGACGATCAGCGTCTGTCCGAGCGGATGGGTGTGCCAGGCGGTGCGCGCGCCGGGCTCGAAGGTGACGTGCGCGCCCGCGACGCGCGCCGGATCGGGCGGGCTGAACAGCGGATCGACGCGCACGCGCCCGGTGAACCATTCCGCCGGACCCTGGGTCGAGGCTTGGGCGCCGCTGCGCGTGATGTCCATTGCGGTCTCCTTGTTGCGTCGACTGTGCGTGTCAGATGTTGGGGATCATGCCGCCGTCGATCCGCAGCACCGAACCTGTGATGTAGCTCGCCTGCCGGCTGGCGAGGAACGCCGCCGCTGCGCCGTATTCCGCCGGATCTCCGTAGCGCCCGGCCGGAATCGAGGCGGCGCTCTCACGCTGGATCTCGTCGAAGTCGCGGCCTTCGCGCTTGGCCCGCTGTTCGTCCAGAAAGGTGATGCGGTCGGTGGCGACGCGGCCCGGCACGATCACGTTCGAGGTCACGCCATCGCGCGCGACTTCGCGCGACAGCGTCTTCGACCAGGCGACGAGCGACGCGCGCAGCGTGTTGGAGATGCCGAGATTTGGGATCGGCGCAATCACGCCCGACGAGGCGCTGGTGATGATGCGGCCCCATTTGCGAGCGCGCATGCCCGGCAGCACGAGGTCGGTGATGCGGATGACCGACAGCACCATGGCGTTGAACTGCGCCAGCCAGACCTGCGGGTCTTGTCCCGCAGCCGGGGTAGGCGGCGGTCCGCCGGTGTTGTTGACGAGAATGTCGATCGGGCCGAGCGCGGCTTCCGCCGCCGCGACCTGCGCGTCATGGCCGGCAAGATCGGCGAGATCCCAGCGCATCGCGTGCGTGCGCACGCCAAGGCCCGCGAGCTCCGTCGCGAGCGCGCCGAGCGCCGCCTCGTTGCGCGCCGCGAGGACGACGTTGACGCCCTCCGCCGCAAGCGCACGTGCCATCGCCGCGCCGAGGCCGCCGCTCGCGCCGAAGACGAGCGCTGTCTTGCCGTTCAGTCCGAAGTCCATGTCGCAGATCCTCTGCCGGTTTGCTGGCGCGCGAGACTACGAGAATTGCGGTCGAGGGAAAGCGATTTGTTGGCCGGCTTCGCCCGTGCCATCATCCGCCGCAAGACGGAACGGGAGAGACGCCATGGCGAGGACGAAGCTGTTTGGGGCTGCGATATTTGCGGCATTCACCATGGGCTTGGCGATACTGGCGCCGCATGCGCCGGCCTACGCGCAGGATTACGCGGCGGTGCTCGCTTCGCCCGACCGCAGCGAGGCCGACAAGACCAATGACGCGAAGCGCAAGGCGCTCGAACTGCTGACCTTCGCGGGACCGAAAACCGGCTGGCGCGTGCTCGACATGGGCGCGGGGGCCGGCTACTCGACCGAACTCATGGTGCGCGCCGTCGGCCCGACCGGCAAGGTCTGGGGCCAGAACGACAAGGCGTCCGAGCGTTTTGCGGCGCGCCTGAAGTCGCCCGCCATGGCCGATGTCCAGCCGGTGATCGCGCCCTTCGACACGCCGGCGCCGGTGGGCGTGCGGGAGCTCGATCTCGTCACCTTCTTCTTCGCCTATCACGACACGACCTTCATGGACGTCGACCGCGCGAAGATGAACAAGGCGATCTTCGACGCGCTGAAGCCAGGCGGCTTCCTCGTCATCGCCGATCATTCGGCCAAGCCCGGCGAGGGCGTCAGCGTCGGCAAGACCACGCATCGGATCGAGGAGAGCGCGCTGGTGGCGGAAGTCACGGCGGCGGGCTTCAAGCATGTCGCGACCGGCGACTTCCTGCGCAACCCGGACGACCCGCGCACGGAGTCGGTGCATCGCTCGGGCATCAGGAACGACGAGTTCGTCGTGCGCTTCCAGAAGCCCTGATCAGACGGCGATGGAATGGCGCGCCTGTCCGCGCGCCAGATAGGTGTCGAAGGTCGCCGCCACCACGCGCGCCAGCGTCGCGCCGTCGCGCGTCAGCGTGAGGCGCGCGCCGTCGCGCACGAGCAGTCCGTCGGCCTGCAATATCGCGAGCGCCGGCGCCTCGTTTGCCCACCAGCCCGGGCCGACGTCGAACCTGCCGCCTGCGGCGTCGAGGTCGACGACGCCCTCGCACATGATGCGCTCGATCACGTGGCTGCGCAGTCGGTCGTCGAGACTGAGCGCATGGCCCTTCACGACCGGCAGATGGCCTGCGGCGACCGCGCGCGCCCATGCGCCAGTCTCGGGTTCGTTCTGCACGTAGCCGAAAGGCGAGCGCCCGATCGCCGTCACGCCGAAGCCAAGAAGCGTTTCGGCGTTGTCGTCCGTATAGCCCTGGAAATTGCGATGCAGGCGGCCGGCGTCCGCGGCGCGCACGAGCGGGTCCGACGGCAGGGCGAAATGGTCGATGCCGATCTGCCGATAGCCGCCCGCGATCAGCGCCTCGGCGGCGCCGCGCGCCTGCGCGCCGCGTTCCTGCGGACCCGGCAGGGCTTCCTCGTCGATCATGCGCTGGTTCTTCGCCATCCACGGCACATGCGCATAGCCAAACAGCGCGATGCGGTCGGGCCGCATGGCGATGCAATCATCGACCGTCTTGCGCAGCGCGGCTTCAGTCTGCTGCGGCAGGCCGTAGATCAGGTCGAAGTTGACGCCGCCGACGCCCGCGTCCCGCAGCTTGCTGGTGACCGTTTGCACCAGCGCCGCTGGCTGGATGCGATTGATCGCCGCCTGCACGCGCGGATCGAACTCCTGCACGCCGAGGCTGGCGCGCGTGAAGCCCAGCGCGCCGATGCGCGCCATCATCGCATCGGTGATCGTGCGCGGGTCGGTTTCAATGGCGAGTTCGGCGCCGGTGGCGAAGTCGAAGCGTTCGCGGAAGCGTTCGACGATGCGCGCGAGATCGTCAGGTTCGAGCGCGGTCGGCGTGCCGCCGCCAAAGTGCAGATGCGCCGCGCGCATGCGCGCCGGCAGGGCCGCAGCCACGAGATCGATTTCGGCGAGCAGGCTGTCGACGTAGGACGTCACCGGCGCGGAGCGCAGGGCGAGCTTCATGTTGCAGCCGCAGTACCAGCACATCTGCTTGCAGAACGGAACATGCGCATAAAGCGACAGCGGGGTCGCCGGATCGAGGCCCGCCAGCCAGTCGCGGTAGACGCTTTCGGGGAAGTTTTTCCGGAAGTGCGGCGCGGTCGGGTAGCTCGTGTAACGGGGGGCGGCGCGTCGTGCGTAGAGCGCAAGCGTCGGCGGGTCGGGCGACGGGGACTTTGTCGGGGCCTCAAGGCGCACGGGACGATTCCTTCGGTCGGGACAAGCGTTCAAGGCAAAATGCCCCAGTCCTCAGCCAGCCCGCATTGATCTGCGCCAAGCTCGTCGAGTGTGGCAGGGGAAATCCGACGTGCCATTGACCCAGATCAACCGGCAGCGCTGAAGCCTTCGTCTCGGCCTTTGGTCCGGCCGCCCGTGCGCCGCCTGCGTTTGCGGAGCCGTGGATATATTTCGACGTCGGGACGTTCAGAAGGACCTTCCATGCCGGATGAGAACCCCATGACAACGACCATCGATCCACGCACACGCGACGTAGCTCCCCCGGAGCCGCATGAGGTCCGCAGCCGCATCATGGCCATCGTCGGGGCGGCGTCCGGCAATCTGGTCGAGTGGTTCGATTTCTACGTCTATTCCTTCTGTGCGCTCTATTTCGCCCCGGAGTTCTTTCCCCAGGGTGACCAGACCACGCAGCTTCTCAACACGGCTGCGATCTTCGCCGCCGGCTTCTTCATGCGGCCGGTCGGCAGCTGGGTGTTTGGCTTCGTCGCCGATCGCTACGGACGCCGCAGGTCGATGGTCATTTCCGTGCTGATCATGTGTTTCGGCTCGGCGGCCATTGCGGTCCTGCCGACCTATGCGTCGATCGGCATTGCGGCGCCGATCCTGCTGCTCGCGGTGCGCCTGCTGCAGGGGCTCTCGGTCGGTGGCGAATATGGCACCAGCGCCACCTACATGAGCGAGGTCGCCATCGGCGGCAAGCGCGGGTTCTACTCGTCGTTCCAGTATGTGACGCTGATCGGCGGGCAGTTGCTGGCGACGCTCGTTCTCGTCGTCCTGCAATTCTGGCTGACCGCGGCGGAAATGCGCGCCTACGGCTGGCGCATTCCGTTCGCTGTCGGCGCCGTCGCCGCGCTCGTCGCGCTTTATCTGCGCTCAAGCCTGCACGAGACCTTGTCGGAGGAAACCCGCAAGCGCGCGGGCGCCGGGCGCATGAGCACGATCTTCAAGAACCCGCAGAACCTGCGCGCCTTCCTGATCGTGCTCGGATTCACGGCCGGCGGTTCGCTGATCTTCTACACGTTCACGACCTACATGCAGAAATACCTCGTCAACACGGCCGGCTTCTCGGCCGCGACTGCGACCAACATGATGACCGTGTGCCTGTTCCTCTACATGTGCATGCAGCCGCTGTTCGGCATCCTGTCCGACAAGATCGGCCGCCGCACCTCGATGAGGATCTTCACGGCGCTCTCGGTGCTGATGACCGTGCCGATCCTCTCGGCCATCGGCGCGACGAAGAGCCCGACCACGGCGGGCGCGCTCATCGTCACGGCGCTGGCGGTGGTGAGCCTCTACACGTCGATCAGCGGACTCGTGAAGGCCGAACTCTTTCCGCCGGAAGTGCGCGCGCTCGGCGTCGGTCTCGCCTATGCGCTGGGAAATGCGATGTTCGGCGGCACGGCGGAATATGTCGCGCTGGCCTTCAAGCAGGCCGGCAACGAAAGCGCCTTCTATTATTACGTGAGCTTCATGATGGCGATCGGCTTCGTCGTGTCGCTGATCATGCCGGATTCGCGCAAGGACGGCTGGCTGCAGGGCCACGGCATGGAGCACTGACACGGGGCGTTTGACAGGACATCTCCCCGGGCTATCGTGGTCCAGCCCAGACTGGCGACAGACCAGCAGGCCCGGGGAGGATGATATGGGTTTCGCAGCCGCGTCCAACGCAGCGCCGTCAATCGAAGTCGTTCCGCTCAGTCCGGCGCTCGGCGCCGAAGTCCGCGGCGTCGATCTCCGCGCGACGCTCGACGAGGAAACCATCCGTCTCATCCGCAAGGCGTGGAGCGACCATCTCGTCATTCGCCTGCGCGGGCAGGAGCTTTCGGAAGACGATCAGGTTCGCTTCGGCGAGACCTTCGGACCGTTGAACCGCAGCGCCAAGAAGCGCGCACACCACAACGCCGCCAATCCGGCGATCATGCTGATCTCCAACATCCGCGAGAACGGCCAGCTGATCGGCGCGCTGCCCGACGGCGAAATGCATTTCCACACCGACCAGTCGCATCAGGAAACGCCGTGCTCGGGCACGATGCTCCATGCGCTCGAAGTGCCAAGCGCGGGCGGCGATACGCTCTTCGCCAATTGCTACACGGCCTACGAGACCTTGCCGGACGAGATGAAGCAGCGGCTCGCAGGCAAGCGCGCGTTGCACGGCTATGATTACGACAACGCCTCGACGCGGCGCGGCACGGTGCTGAAGGAGGGCGTGCCGCATGCGGTGCATCCGGTCGTGCGCACACATCCCGTGACGGGGCGCAAGGCGCTCTACGTCAACCGGCTGATGACGCTGCGCATCGAGGACATGGATCCGCAGGAGAGCGAGGACATTCTGCAGTTGCTGTTCGATCACATCGAGCAGCCGGCCTTCGTCTGGGGCCAGCAATGGAAGCCCGGCGACGTGATCCTCTGGGACAACCGCTGCACCGTGCACGCCCGCACGGATTTTTCTGCCGCCGAGCGCCGTCTCATGCGCCGCGTCACCATTCTCGGCGAGAAGCCGTTCTGACAGGAACGCCGCATCAGACGGCGAAAGGGGGATGCATGCGCAATCAGGTGACAGGCGCGCTGTTCGCAACGCTTTGCGCGCTCGCGACGGGTGCGCCGGCGCAGGCGCAGGACGCCAAGAACGTCGAGCTCTACATCGGCTACAGCGTCGGAGGCGGGTACGACATCTATGGCCGTCTCGTCGCGCGCCATCTCGGACGTTTCCTGCCCGGCAATCCGACCATCGTGCCGCGCAACATGGAGGGCGCCGGCAGCGTGCGCCTCACCAACTGGCTCTACGGCGCGGCGGCGCGCGACGGTTCGGTGATCGGCACGATCAGCCGCGGCGTGCCGTTCGATCCGATCCTCGGCCGCCCCGGATCGCAGTTCGAGGCGGTGAAGTTTTCCTGGATCGGCAGCGCCAATGATGAAGTCAGCCTGTGCATGGCCATGGCGTCGAGCGGCGTCAGCGATTTCGAGGGACTGAAGAAAAAGGAGATCGTCGTGGGGGCCGCCGGCGCCTCGTCGGACGACGATCAGTTTCCACGCGTCATCAACGCCGTTCTCGGCACGAAGATGAAGGTGATCAGCGGCTACCCGGGCGGCAATGACATTGCACTGGCGCTCGAGCGCGGCGAGGTGCAGGGCCGCTGTGGCTGGTCGTGGTCGAGCCTGAAATCGACGCACATGCATTGGGTGCGCGACAAGAAGATCAACCTGCTGGCGCAACTCGGGCTCTCCAAGCACGCCGACCTGCCGCATGTGCCCTCCATCATGGATTTCGCCAAGACGCCCGAGGACACCGCGATGCTGCGCCTGATCTTCGCACGACAGGGGCTGGGGCGGCCGTTCCTCGCGCCGCCCGGCATTCCGGCCGAACGGCTGGCGGCGTTGCGCAAGGCCTTCGATGCGGCGATGAAGGATCCGGATTTCCTTGCCGACGCAGAAAAGGGCAAGATGGAGATCAACCCGCTGACCGGCCCGCAGGTCGAGTCGCTGGTTGCGCAGGTCTATGCTGAAGTCTCTCCGGAGATCGCCAAAAAAGTCGCCGCCATGCTCCCGTGAGGTTTCCAATGCGCTGTCTTCTTCGTCTGCTCGCCGTCGCGCTCGTTCTCAGCGGCGCGCCCGCCTTCGCGCAAAGCGGGCCACTGGCCGGCATCGGCGTGGTGCTGATGCACGGCAAGGGCGGTCGGCCCGGCGGCAACATTGGCGGACTCGCCGCGACCCTCGAATCGCAAGGCGCTCTGGTCGTCATGCCGACGATGGCGTGGGTTGGATCTCGCGGCGTGCCGGCTTCCTATGACCTCACCTACGAACAGGCGCTCGGCGATATCGACGGCGCTGTCGCGACACTGCGCGGCCGCGGCGCGCGCAAGATCGTCGTCGCTGGGCAAAGCCTCGGCGCCAACGCCGCCATCGCCTACGCGGCGCGCCGGGGCGGGCAGGTGGCGGGCGTGATGGCGCTCGCGCCCGGCCATGTGCCGGACCGGTTGCGGCGGCCTCAGCTCTTGAAGGCTGTCGCGGACGCGCGTGCGCAGATCGCGGCCGGGCAGGGCGGCGCACGCGGCGAATTTCCCGACAGCAATCAGGGCCAGGTCTTCTCGGTCAGCGGCACGGCAGCGGGCTGGTATTCCTATTACGACGCCAATGGCTCCGCCAACATGCCGAAGAACGCCGCGCGCCTGACGCAGCCGTTTCTCTATGTCATCGGCACGTCCGACCCGCTCTATGCGGAAGGTCGCGGCTACATCTTCGCGCGCGCGAAGGCGAACCCCAAGAGCCGGTACGTGGAAGTCAACGCCGGCCACTTCGACACGCCCGACATGGCGCGCGACGACGTGGTGGCGTGGCTGAAGGCGTTGTAGAGCTCAGGCGCCGAGCAAGCCCCAGTCGGTGGGCACGACCTGCTGCTGCACGGCTTGCCGCACGTAATAATTCCAGAGCTTGCCGATGTGGAATTCCCGCATCTCGTGCTTGTTGATCTGCACGAGTTCCTCGTCGGTCAGCGGCTCGGGCTCGGCGCCCGACTGCAGCACCTGCATCATCGCCTTCGCGTTCTCCTCGAAGTGCACGGCGTCGACCAGCAGCGCCGGCACGCTTTCTGCCACCAGCGTGAGCCCATGGCCGCGCATCAGCAGCGCGTGATGAGGACCGAGCGAGCGCGCCAGAGCGGCGCCTTGCTCGGGCAATTTGATGTGGCTGGGATCGGGATGAGTCGGAATGCCGCTCTCCCAACGTACGGCGCGCGCGCGCATGAGCTGGAGTTTCACGCCTTTCATCATCGTGAAGGCGATGGCGAGCTCCATGTGGCAATGCAGTACGCTTTCCACGTCGGGCCGCGCCTTCAGGACTTCCAGATGCAGCGCGAGTTCGGCGGGAACATTGCCTTCGCCCTGCACGACCTTGCCCTCGTAATCCACCACTAGCAGGCGCTCGGGGCGC